>JBKJTV010000266.1:0-8937 GCA_046589985.1 Candidatus Limnocylindria bacterium
GCACGAAGCGACGGTAGGAGTCGTACGCGAATCGCTCGTTGCCGGTCTGGCGCGCGAGTCCCTGCACCGACTCGTCGTTCAGGCCCAGGTTGAGGACCGTGTCCATCACCCCGGGCATCGACATGGCCGCCCCCGAGCGGACAGAGACCAGGAGCGGGTCCTTCGGATCGCCGAGCCGCTTGCCGGTCGCGCGCTCGACGCGCGCGAGGCCCCGCTCGATCTGGTCCCAGAGGCCTGGCGGGAGCTGCTTCTTCGCCTCGAAGTAGGCGTTGCACGCCCGCGTCGTGATCGTGAACCCGGGCGGCACCGGGAGGCCCGCGTTCGTCATCTCGGCGAGACCCGCGCCCTTGCCGCCGAGCAGCTCGCGCATCTTTGCGCTGCCGTCGGCCTTGCCGTCGATGAACACGTACACGAACTTTGAGCGCGTCTTGAGGTTTGCCGGCACTTTCGACCCTCCCCGATGGAACCTGGTGATATTGGCAGGTTTCGTGCTCCGGCAGAGCGCGAATGTCCGACGTGGTACGTTCGCGTCCCGTGTACGGGAGCCTTGGCTACAAGACCCTGATCAGCCGCGTCCGCTCGAATATTCGCGCGCTCGTCCGCAAGCAGCTCGAGCTGCCGAAGCAGGAGATCGCGGAGATCGTCCGCGCGAACCTGAACGCGGCGAAGTTCTTCGGCATCGCCGCGGGTTTCCTGCTCCTCGCGCTCATCGCGCTCGTCGTCTTCCTCATCGCCCTCGTCGCCATCTTCCTGCCCTGGTGGCTGTCGGCGCTCATCGTGCTCATCCTCTGTGGCGGGCTCACCGGGCTCTTCGGCTATCTGGGCTACAAGCGGGTCGAGCTTCGGGGACCGACGCGGTCCATCAATTCATTCAAGGAGACGATCCAATGGGCGAAAGCCCGTCTGCTCGGACGGAGCGCGAGCTAAGCGAGCTGCGCGGCTCGATCGACCGGGACGTCGACGCGCTCATCGCGCGCGCGAAGGCGGACTTCGATCCCGTCTCGCTCATCCGCCGCCAGCCCGCCGCCGTCTTCGGCACGCTCGGCTCGATCGCCGCGCTCGGCGGCGCGGCGGTGGCGAAGCGCGTGCGCGACGCGAAGCAGAAGCGGCCCGACACCGAGATCGAGCGGATCATCGAGAACCTCGGCGGCAACCTTGAGAAGCTGAAGGGCCGCGCGCGCGGACGGTTCCGCGAGCAGCTGCGGTCCGAGATCTCCGAGGTCGAGAAGCCGAAGCGCACGGTGCAGGAGGCCGCCTGGGGCGTGGGCCTCGCCGCGCTCACCGCCGGGGCGACGGAGCTCGCGCGCAAGATGGCCGGGCGATTCACGGCGGACGACCCCGGGGAGCTGCCGAAGGAGAAGCGCGAGCGCTCACCGCGCTGACCGGCTCCTCAGCGAACGATTCAGCGAACGATTCAGCGAACGATAAGGAACCCCGCGAACATGACGCTCACGCCGACGAGGTTCGTGAGCTCCACCAGACCCGATGCGCCGGTGAAGGTCGCGGTACCGCCCGCCGCGACGATGAGCACGCCGGCCGCGATGATGATGTTGGCGAGCGCGCGACGTCCGTTGTGCCGACGGCGGAGGAAGACCCACGCGGAGCGCAGCGCACCGCCGAAGAGCACGACGCTTCCGAGCCCGCTGCCGACGCCCGCGAGGATCCGGGGCAGGGGCGAACGATCGAAGCCGCGTCCGGAGTCGAGCGCCGCCGTGAGATCGACCGGGCTCGAGAACACCGCGATGGTCGCGACGACGCTCAGCAGATAGGCGAAGACCAGACCGGCATCGGCGATCGGTCGTCGCGCCGTGACGTAGAGCGTCCCGACCGCCAGCCAGGCCACGTTGAGGATCGCCCCGAAGAGGTAGAAGAGACGGTACTCGTCCTCGGTCGCCCCGCCCGAGCGGGCGGCGAGGCCGGCGGCCGATGCGATCGCGAACATCGCAAGGCCGATCGCCCAGGCCTGCTGATACGGCTGGCGCTTGCGGCGGTACTGGAGCCACACGGTGAGGGCGAACGCCGCACTGACGACGGTGGCAAGCGTGGCGGCGGTCACGCTCCGACCATCGCTGCCCGGACGCCGGCTGTCGACGCGGCTACCTACGTTCGCCCAGGTTCCGCCTGCGGCCGAGGACCAAGAGCGCCGCGGCGACGAAGAGGAGCGCGCCGTAGGCGAGCGGCAGCGACGCCGCCGCAGGTGAGACCGACCCGGCGATCGCGGCGGCCACCGCGAAGTCACGCGTGCCGGAGCCGGCAAGGGCGGACCACCGCTCTCCCCCGCCGAGCCGCGCCGCCACGACGGCCGCCACGGCGCCGGCGAGGAGCACGAGGATGGCGAGCGCGGCGACCGTGACGGTCAGGCTCGGCGCGCCGCGCACGATCGCCGCGCCGATCAGCACGATGAGCGCAAGATCGCCGAGGCGACGGAGCACGGGCAACGCTCGATCCCGCCACACCGGCGCAAGGCCGCCGAGCGTCATCCCGATCAGGAACGCGAACGCCGCGTCGCGCGCGGCGCCGACCGCCGCCGGCCCGGCGCCGCCGAGGAACGTCAGGGTGAGCGCAAAGGAGGCCGCGAGCGTTCCGGCGACATACGCGCCCGTCGTGTCGAGCCGGGCCCGGATCGACGGAGCAAGGCCGGGTGCCGCCAGCTCCGCGGGAGCGACCACCAGCGCCAGCAGTCCGACGCGCAGCGACTCGTCGAGCGCGGCACCGACGCCGAGAGCGAGCGGGACGAGCACCGCGTAGGGCCCGAGAACGACCAGGAGCGTCCGGCGCCGCCGCAGCGCGAGCAGCGCGAGGAGCGGTGTCTGGGCACCGGCGACGAACAGGAGCGCCATGAGGGCGACTGCTGGGAGGTCCACGCCGCCACGGTATCGCTGCGCTCACGTCGCGTATCGTCCCCGGGTTGTCCCGCCTGTCGACCGTGAGCGAGTGGCAGATCAGCCGGAGCGAAGCGACCGCACGCGGCGGGATGGTGGTGGCCGACCGCGAGCGCGCCGCGCTTGCCGGGCTCGAGATCTTGCGCGACGGCGGCAACGCCGTCGACGCTGCGGTCGCAGCCGCGTTCGTCATGGGCGTCGTGGAGCCGGTGACGAGCGGCCTCGGCGGCGTCGCCTGCATGGTCGTGCGCACAAAGGATGGGCACCTCACAGTGATCGACGGCAGCACAACAGCGCCGCAGGGCGCGCGCCCGGACATGTTCGACGTGCTCGAGACGGGAGAGCGTCTCGGCATGTACGGCTGGCCTGCGACTCGCGACAACGCGAACAACGTCGGCTACCGCTCCATCGGGGTCCCGGGCATGGTCGCGTGCCTTCTCGAAGCGCAGGGTCGCTACGGCACGCTCCCGCGCGCCCGCGTCATGGCGCCGGCGATCGCCCTCGCGCGGGACGGCTTCGACGTCGACTGGTACCTCGGGCTCGCGATCGGCACGTACGCCGATCGCCTGTGGGCCTACCCCGAGTCGAAGAGGACCTTCTACCGATCGAGCGGTGCGCCGCTACGCGTCGCGACCGGCTTCGAGCCCGCCGATCGCCTCGTGCAGCAGGACCTCGCGCGCTCTCTCGAGGCGATCGCGCGTGACGGCGCCGACGCGTTCTATCGCGGGCCGCTCGCGGAGGCGATCTGCGACGACGTCCAGGCGAACGGCGGCCTGCTCACCCGCGAGGAGTTCGCGTCCTATCGCTCCCGTGAGCTCGCGCCGCTGCGCAGCACGTATCGCGGCCACGAGCTTGTCACGGTGCCGGGGCCGAGCGGGGCTGTGACCGCCCTCGAGCTGTTGAACATCGTCGAAGCGTCCGATCTGCGTGAGCCGGACTCGACCGCAGAGCGTCACCTCGTCCTCGAGGCCTCGCGGCGCGCCTTCGTGGACCGGTTCACGCACCTCGCCGACGTGCCGGGCGCGCCTTTCGAACGACTCGCGTCGAAGGAGCACGCGCGAGAGCGCGCCGGGACCATCGACCCGTCGCGTGCGACGCCGGAGATCACGGCGGGCCTCGTCCCCCCGCCCGCAGGCGACTGCACGACGCACCTCTGCGTCGTCGACCGGGACGGCGCGATGGTCTCGCTCACCTCGACGCTCGGACAGGGCTTCGGGTCAGGTGTCGTGGTGCGGGGGACCGGGATCGTCATGGCGGACGTCATGACCTGGTTCGACCCGCGGCCGGACACGATCAACTCGGTCGCACCCGGCAAACGGATCCTGTGGGCCCCGTCACCGCTGATCCTGCTGGACGACGGCCGCCCGTTCCTCGCCGTCGGTGCTCCCGGAGGGCGCCGGATCATGAGCGCCGTCCCGCAGGTCGTCATGAACGTCGTCGATCACGGCCTGGGCCCGCAGGATGCGGTCGCGCGGCCACGGGTGCACTCCGAGGGCCGCCCCTCGATCCTCGACATTCGCATCGATGACGCCGTGCGGGATGAGCTCCGCGCGATGGGACACCAGCTCGAGCTGCGCGAGGAGACCTTCTTCAGCTCCCACTTCGCCCGGCCGAGCGCGATCCAAGTCGGCCGCGACGGCACGCTTCGCGGTGGCGCGAACCCGCTGAAGCCGGCGCTGGCGGCCGGGCTCGACTAAAGCGAGCGCGCACCAGCCCGGCGGTCTCCAGGCACTACCGCCTGGCGATCACGACCGTCGCGTCGTCGGTGTCGCGGCCCCAGGCCGTCAGGAGCTCGTTCGCAACTGCCTGGGCGGAGCTGATCGGGTCGAATCGGAGCTCGATACGCGCGCGTGAACGGATGCCGTCGGTGCACAGCATCAGGTTGAACGAGTCGGGCAGGTCCTCCGTGGTCTCACGTATCCGCGGAGCGATCGCGCCCGCGATCCCACGCTGCGGCACGAGCAAATGCTTCTTCCCGACCGACACCAGCGCCCCCTCGACATTGCCGAGACCGGCGAAGGTGAGGCGTCCGGCGTCGAGATCGATGCGGACGACGGATAACGCGGCACCGCGCGTACCCTTCAGGGCCTCATGACACGCGCGGATGCTGCTGGGCACATCGGCATCCGGAATGGCCGCGAGTGTGTCGACCGCGCGTGCGGCGGCCGCTGCGGCGTCCACACCGTGGCCTAGCCCATCGATCACGGCGATGCGGTAGATCGCGCCGTGCTGCTGGAGGTGGACGCGGTCGCCGTTCACTGTCTCGCGGGGATGCGGGCGGGTCGCCGCGCCGATCGCGACCTCGCGGCTCAGCGTGATCCGCGCCGGGTCGTCGTCTATCGACGCCACTTGCGCATCGTGACGGTGGTCCCCTTGCCGATGGCGGTGTCGATGGTCAGCTCGTCCATGAGGCGCCGGCTCCCCGGAAGGCCCATGCCGAGACCGACCCCAGACGTGTAGCCCTCGCGCATCGCCGCTTGCACATCGGGGATGCCCGGTCCTTCATCGTGCACGACGATCTCCACACCAACGCGCTCGGGGGACGGCTCATTCAGCGCCCGGATGCGCACGTCACCCGGAGCGCCGGGCGCGTACCGCAGGACGTTCCGGGCCAGCTCGGATACGGCCGTCGCGATCCGGCTCTGGTCGACCGCGCCGAAACCGAGCTCGCGCGAGATCTCGCGCGCGCGCTGCCGGGCGGTGATGATGTCCTCCTCGCGTGCGAGCGGTATGACCTCAGCGGCCGGCATGCCGCCCTCCTGCCCGGCTCTCGCGCAGCATGCGCATTCCCGCATCGCTCGTGAGCGCGGTCCGTACGCCCGTCATATGTACGCCCAGCTCGACGAGGGTCACCGCCACAGCCGGCTGGATGCCCGCGATCACGGTGGGCGCGCCGAGGAGCCGCGACATCGTCGCGACCTCGGAGAGAACTCGTCCGAGGAACGAATCGACGATGCCAACGACCGAGAGGTCGATGAGCACCCCTGTCGCGCCACGCACCTCGAGCTGCTGACCGAGCTCGCGCTGCAGGGCCAGCGCGTCGCTGTCACTGACATCTTCGAGAACGGTCGCGATGAGCACATCCTCGACGCGGATGACCGGAATGCGGCTCACTTGTGAACGACGTCGATCGAGGGTGTGCGTCGGACGACCTCGAGACCGAGCCGGTCGAACGCGAGCTCCAGTCCCTTGGCCATCGTCGTCCGCGTGACGACGCCCCCGAGGTCCACGGCCAGGTGCACGAGGGTCAGGGCGGTGTTCGTGGTCAGCCCGACGACCATCACCTCGGTCCCGAGAAGACGCGCGGCGGCGATCGTCTCGATGAGATGCTTCGCGAAGGCGGTATCGACGGTCGGGACTGCGGTGATGTCGAGGAGGACCACGCTGGCGCCAGTGGCGGTGATCCTGTCCAGGAGCGCCTCGGTCATCTGCTGTGCCCGCGCGGTGTCCACTGTGCCGACGATGGGAAGTGCAAGGATCCCCTCCCATACCTGGATGACCGGGGTCTGCAGCTCGCTGATCGTCTTCCGCTGGTCCTTCACGGTGTCGTCTACCTGCGCGCGGGTCTGTTCCTTGGCGTCCTTCACGCTGATCCTCCTTGCTGATCGCTCCGCTGTGCCGCCGGGAAGAGGACGCGGAACGTGCTGCCCGCGCCCGGTTCGCTCATGACCTCGAGACGCGCGCCGAGTGCCACCACGAGCTTCTGCACCAGAGTCAGTCCAAGGCCGGCTCCCTCGCTGGCCATCGTCGGCGCCTGAGGTCCGCGATAGAACTTCTCGAAGATGCGCGCTCGGACCTCAGGTGACATGCCGACGCCAGTGTCGCGCACCGCGACGCTGACCGCATTGTCGTCGATACCGACGGTCACGACGATCTGCCCTCCGCGCGGCGTGTAGCGGATCGCGTTGGACAGGAGATTTCCGAAGATGCTGAGCAATGCATCGCGCTGCGCGAGCACCACGATGTCGCGAGCAGGCGAAGCGCATTGCATAGCGATCCCCTTCTGCGACGCAGCGGCACCCGCCCACTCGATCGCCACATCGAGCGTCTCACCGAGCGCGATCGGCGCGACGACGAGCGGAGCGGTCGTGTCACGCGTCGCTGCAGCGAGATCGTCCGTCATGCGGACCAGGCGCTCCACCGCGCCGGCGAGCTGTCGGTGAAGCGGCTCGACCCTGTCGAGCTCAGCGCTCGCGTAGTAGCGGTCGGCCAGCTGCAGGGCCGCCCTCATCGCGGTCAACGGCGTGCGCATCTCGTGCACGACAAAGCCGAGGATCGACGTCTTCTCACGTTCGAGCTCCTCTGCGGTCTGCGCGCGCTGCTGCGCGAGTCCGGCCTCGGTCTCGGCGAGCCGCGTCCGCTCACCGAGCCGGAGCTCGAGGTAGTGCCGGTACTGGACGCCGTACGCGATCATCACCTCGAGGAGGAACTGGTGGGCGTCGTGCTGGGCACGGCCGCGTTTGGGAATTGGCAGGGCAGCGACGAGCCCGTCGAGGCTCTCGACGTGCAGCGCCAGGATGTCTTCTGGTCCGAGCCCCTCGTTGACGCAGAGTCGGCTCAGGAGCGACGCGCGGTAGAGCGCGTCCTCGCTGTGGGTGCGAAGGTACTCCGCGAGCACGTCCGGATACTGGCTCGCGCTGTCGCCGATCACCGTCGGCAGCTCGGCCCGAAGCGTGAGCGTTGTGCCTCCCGTGTTCTCGATCATGAGCGGGCCGAGCGTACTTCCTGCACCGGGGATCAGGAAGGCTGCGGCCAGCGGATGGCGCTGCGGCGACGACGAGCACGCCCGCGCCGAGGAAGAACCAGCGGCTGCCGAAGTAGAGCCAGAGCTCGCCCGGCGAGATGCCGCCCTGTGTCGGCAGCGCCGCGGCCCGCGTCCAGGCTTCGAGGAATCCACAGGTGAACGCGAACGCCACGAGCATGACGATGAGCGTGGCCCTCCCCGCTCCGCGCGCGGCCGGCCTCTAGCGCTACTTCAGCTTGGGGTCGAGCGCGTCCCGGAGTCCGTCGCCGAGCAGGTTCAGGCCGAGCACCATGACGAAGATCGCCATCCCGGGGAACGCCCCGACCCACGGCGCACGGAGAATGTACTCGCGCCCGGAGGCGAGCATCGCTCCCCATTCGGCAGCCGGCGGCTGCGCACCGAGCCCGAGGAAGCTGAGCCCCGCAGCGTTGATGATCGCCTGCCCCACGCCGAGCGTGGCCTGGACGATGATCGGGCTGAGGATGTTCGGCAGGATGTGCCGGATGACGATGCGCGGGCCGTTGCCGCCGACAGCCCGGCACGCCTGGACGTACTCCCGCTCCCGGACGGCGAGGACGGAGCCCCGCACGAGTCGCGCGTAGATGGGGACGTTCACGATGCCGACCGCGATCATCGCGTTCACCAGGCTCGGCCCGAGGATCGCCACGATGATCATCGCGAGCAGCAGGTAGGGAAAGCCGAGCATGACGTCGACGAGCCGCATGATCACCTGATCCACGATGCCGCCGCCGTAGAAGCCGGCGATCATCCCGAGCGTGACGCCGATCCCGAGCGCGATGACGGCCGCGAGGAAGCCGATCTGGAAGGCGACCCGCGCGCCGAACATGATCCGGCTCAGGATGTCCCGGCCGAACTCGTCGGTGCCGAGCAGGTGCGCGGTGGATGGCGGCTGCAACGCGACGCCCATGCGCACCTGGATTGGGTCGTACGGCGCGATGACCTGAGCGAAGAGGGCCATGGCCGCGAGAGCAATCAGCGCGACGAGCCCGGCCATCGCCCCGCGGTTCCGGCGCAGGCGGAAGAGGCTGTCGCGCCAGAGGCTCGTTGACCGCGGCGCACCCTGCTGCATCTAGGAGTGACTGATCCGCGGATCGATCGCGGCATACAGGACGTCCACGAGGATATTCAGGATGACGAAGGTCGTCGCCGAGACCAGCACGACGGCCTGCACGGCCGCGTAGTCGCGGAAGAGGATCGACGTGACGGCCATGCGGCCCAGCCCCGGCCTCGCGAAGATGGTCTCCGTGATCACGGCGCCGCTCAGCAGGCTGCCGAACTGGAGCCCCATGA
>JBKJTV010000314.1:0-4458 GCA_046589985.1 Candidatus Limnocylindria bacterium
ACAGAAGCACCGCCGCGCCGCCGATCGCGAGCTCGCTGAGCACGACCGTGAGGACGAGGGGGAGTCCGGCGATCGCCTCCATCAGATGAACGGAAAGGTGGCCACCTGGTCATGCTATGCGGGTGAGACAGTCGAGCGATCACGACCAGCGCATCGCCGAGATGTTCGACCGCGTCTCTCCCCGCTACGACCGCCTCAACCGCGTGCTGTCGTTCGGGACCGATCGCTCGTGGCGCCGTCGCGCGGTCGCGTTGGCGCGCCTCGATGCATCGCAGCGCGCGGTCGATGTCGGCGCCGGCACCGGCGACCTTACCTTCGCGCTCGCCCGCGCGTCCGCGCCGGGCGCACGCGTCGTCGCGGCGGATCTGTCAAGGGGAATGCTCGAGGTAGCGCGCCGCCGCGGACCGGTATTGGCCGTGATCGCGAACGCGGAGTCGCTGCCGTTCGCGGATTCCTCGCTCGACCGGGTCATCACCGGCTTCACCGTGCGCAACGTCGCCGATCTCCCTCGCGCGCTGCGCGAGTTCCGGCGGGTCCTCCGGCCCGGTGGCCGCGCGGTCATCCTCGAGCTCTCGCATCCGCGCGGCCCGCTGGTTCCCGCGCTCTATCGCTTCTATTTCGATCGCGTGGGCCCTCGCGTCGCGGTCCTGCTGGGCGGCGACGCCGAGGCGTACCGCTACCTGCCGCGCTCGCTGAAGCCGTTCCCCAGGGCGGATGCGCTCGCGGCGCTCCTGCTCGACGCCGGGTTCACGCGGGTCCGCTTCGAGCGCCTCACCTTCGGTATCGCGGCCATCCACGTCGCGGAGGTCTAGCGAGGCCTAGCATCGCTCCATCGACCTAGACCTTCCGGAAGAGTTGCTCAGCCTCGGGCGGACCGTCCGCGACTTCGTCGAGGAGCGAATCCGCCCTGTCGAGCGCGCGGTCGAGACGGACGACAAGATCCCCGACGATCTCGTCCATGAGATGGGCAGGCTCGGGTTCTTCGGCCTCCCGTTCCCCGAGGAGTACGGCGGCGCCGCTGCCGGGGATCTTGGCTACTGCGTCGCGCTCGAGGAGTTCGGCCGCGCGCCCGCGGCGTTCTCGAATCTCATCGGTGCCCATACCTCGATCGGCTCGATGTCCATCTATCTCGGTGGGAGCGACGAGCAGAAGAGGCGCTTCCTCCCGGACCTCACCGCCGGACGGAAGATCGCCGCCTTCTCGATCACCGAGTCCGGGAGCGGCTCCGATGCGGCCTCGATCCAGACCACCGCGCGGCTCGACGGGGATCGCTGGATCCTGAACGGTACGAAGATCTGGGTGACGAACGGGCCGATCGCCGATGTCGTCGTCGTGTACGCCGCGAGCGACCGCGCGAAGGGAGCACGCGGCGGTATCACCGCGTTCATCGTGGAGAAGGGCTTCTCCGGCTTCCGTGTCGGCCGGATCGACGAGAAGATGGGACTGCGGGGCTCCTACACCGGCGAGCTCATCTTCGAGGACTGCGTTGTCCCGGCCGAGAACGTCCTCGGTCCGGTCGGCGCTGGCTTCCGCACCGCGCTGGGCGCGCTCGAGGTCGGCCGCATCTCGCTCGCCGCAGGGGCCGTCGGGTCGAGCGCCTACCTGCTCGATCTCGCGGTCGCGCACGCGAAGCGCCGGACACAGTTCGGCCGCGCCATCGCGACGAATCAGGCCATCCAGTGGATGCTCGCGGACTCCGCCGTCGAGATCCACGCGGCGCGGCTCATGGTCTACGACGCTGCCTGGAAGCTCGATCAGGGCAGGCGCCCCTCGCTCGAGGCCGCCATGGTGAAGCTCTATGCCTCCGAGATGGCCGGACGCGTCGCGGACCGCGTGCTGCAGATCCATGGCGGCATGGGCTACATGAAGGACTCCCCGGTCGAGCGCGCGTATCGGGACGCGCGCATCCTGCGCATCTATGAAGGGACGAGCGAAGTGCAGCGGATGATCATCGCCGAGGAACTCCTCGGCGCCGCTCACTGATGGCCGATCGGATCAAGGTCGAGCAAAAGGACGCCGCGCCAATGCGCGGGCGACCGTGGACCCGTCACTACGATCCCGGCGTTCCAGCGACCCTTGAGTACCCCGACGTCCCGCTCCACGCGCTGCTCGAGGACGCATCGCGGAGCCATCAGCGCGCGACGGCGACGATCTTCTTCGGCGCGAAGCGGTCGTACGAATCACTTCAGCGTGACGCGACGTTCTTCTCGGCCGGCCTCCGCCGCCTTGGCGTGAAGAAGGGTGACCGCGTGGCGCTCATGCTCCCGAATTGCCCGCAGTTCCTCATCGCGTTCTTCGGGGCGCTCCGGCTCGGCGCCGTCGTCGTGCCGTGCAACCCGCTCTACACCCCGCGAGAGATCCAGCAGCAGCTCGCGGACTGCGGCGCCGAGACGATCATCGTGCTCTCGCGTTTCTATCCGACCGTGAAGGCGGCCCGGACCGGGACGGCGCTCCGGAATGTGATCGTCACCTACATCAAGGAGGAGATGCTGCCGCTCGTCCGGCTGCTGTTCTCCATCGCGAAGGAGCGCAAGGGCGGACATCTCGTCGAGTGGCGCGGCGATCCCGGGACACATGCGTTCCGGGACCTGCTCGTCGACGCGGGCGAGCCCGTCGCCGCCCCGGTCGGCCCCTCGGATCTCGCGGTGCTCCAGTACACCGGCGGTACGACCGGCACGCCGAAGGGAGCGATGCTGTCGCACCGCGCGCTCGTCGCGAATGCACTGCAGTGCCGAGCGTGGTTCACGAACCTGCGCGACGGGCGCGACACGATCATGGGGGCGATGCCGCTCTTCCACGTCTACGGCCTCACCGTGGCGATGGATCTGGCGGTCCAATCGGCCTCGGCGCTCATCCTCGAGCCGCAGTTCGATCTTGCGCAGGTGTTGAAGGACATCCAAAAGCACCGACCGAAGATCTTCCCTGGCGCGCCGCGCATCTACAACGCGATCGTGTCGTCGCCGCTGGCGACGAAGTACGACCTGAAGTCCATCGAGGCGTGCATCTCCGGGTCGGCGCCGCTCATGGAGGCGACCGCGCGGCGCTTCGCGGAGCTCACTGGCGGCCACCTCGTCGAGGGCTACGGCCTCACGGAGGCCGCGCCGGTCACGCACTGCAACCCGATATTCAGCCCCGGCAAGCAGAAGGTCGGCAGCATCGGCGTGGCGTTCCCCGACGTGGAGTCGAAGGTCATGGATCTCGAGACCGGCACGCGCGAGCTGCGCGCCGGAGAGCCTGGTGAGCTCGTCCTCCGCGGGCCACAGCTCATGGACGGGTACTACGAGCGGCCCGAGGAGACCGCGCAGACGATCCGCGACGGCTGGCTGTATACGGGCGACGTCGCGTACATCGACGGTGAGGGCTACGTATTCATCGTCGACCGCAAGAAGGAGCTCATCATCGTCTCCGGCTTCAATGTGTACCCGCGCGAGGTCGAGGAGGCGCTCGCGGCGCACGACCAGGTCCTCGAGAGCGCGGCGATCGGCATCCCGCACGGGATCAAGGGCGAAGAGGTGAAGGCCTTCGTCGTGCGTCAGCCTGGTGCGACGGTGACCTCGGACGAGCTCATCGCGTTCTGCCGCGAAACGCTCGCGCCGTTCAAGGTGCCGAAGGAGATCGAGTTCCGCGACTCGCTTCCGAAGACGCTCGTCGGGAAGGTCCTCCGCCGCCAGCTCGCCGAGGAGGATCACGCAAGACGCGCGAGCTGAAGGACCTCCGCTCAGGCGGCCGCGCGGCCGCACTGGTGGTCGCTGCGGCGTCGATCCTGAGCGTCGGGGTCGCCTTCTTCCTCTACCCGACGCTCGGCCAGGCGGCCGCCGACGGCGACGGTGAGCGGCTCGGACAGGTCGTCCGCAACCTGCTCACGAACGCGGCGAAGTACGCGCCGGGCACCTCGCCTGTCGAAGTGAACGTTGGGGTGTCCGCCGATCGCCGCTTCGGCGTGGTCCAGGTGCGTGACTACGGTCCCGGGATCCCGCCTGCGGAGCGGCCGCGACTCTTCAGGCGCTTCGCGCGACTCTCCACCGCGGGCGGCACCACAGGCTCCGGCCTTGGTCTGTACATCAGCCGCGGGATCATTCGCGACCACGACGGTGAGCTCGAGGCTGCGTGGCCCTCCGGGGGTGGCTCGCTGTTCGCCTTCGAGATCCCCCTCTCGATCACGGCAGCCGACGGATGAGCGTGCCGCCGGGCCTCGTCGAGCTCACCCGTGGACCGATAGTCGAGGCGATCCACCGGGGCGATCTCGCCATCGTCCGTGCCGACGGTGCCACGGTCGCAAGCGTCGGCGATCCGCGCGGGAAGGTGACGTACTGGCGCAGCTCGGCGAAGCCGTTCCAGGCGATGCCACTCGTGTATACCGGCGCCGCCGAGCGCTTTGGGCTCGATTCCGCCGACCTCGCGCTCTGCTCGGCGTCGCATCAGGGCGAACCGATGCACACCGAACGCGTGCTCCGCATC
>JBKJTV010000334.1:0-3170 GCA_046589985.1 Candidatus Limnocylindria bacterium
GTACATGGGCATCGCCCTGGTCATCCTGTCGGCGGCATCGGTCGTGATCGGACGCCGGCTCTAGCCAGCCTTAGGCGTAGCCGATCATCTCGACCCCGCGGACCGCAACGAGATACGTCCGCCCCGCGGCCCTGGACCGGAGCACGACCTCGACCCGCGAGCCGATCAAGCGGGGTGGAAGGCGTCGACAAGGACCGCGAACGCGCGGTTCAGCGGGGCGTCGATCCCGACATGCTCGCCGGAGCGCGCGACGGCGCCGTTGATCGCCTCGATCTCGGTCCGCTTCCCCGCCTCGACGTCCTGGAGCATCGACGAGCGGTTGGCGCCGAGGGTCGCGGCGATCTCGCGCCACGCCGCCACACCGTCAGCCTCGGCGATCGCCGCGCCGCAGGCGGTCGCGACGCGCGCGACCTCGCGGGCGATGCCGTCCGCGAGCGGCGCGCCAGCTGGATGTACAACGAGCTCGCCGTTCGTGATGCGGAAGACCGCCGTGGTCGGATTCATCGCGGCGTTCACGAGCACCTTCTTCCAGACCGCGAGCCGGGGATCGGTGACCCGCGTGACGGTCATCCCGCCCGCTGCGAGCGCCGCCGCGAGCCCATCGAGCCGCGGATCGGTGCCGAGCTCGATCCTCCCGGGCCCGGTCGCGAACAGCGAGCCATCGGCACGTAGCGCCGCGCCGACGTAGATGACCCCCGCGGCTGCCCGCTCCGCGCCGACATGCAGGGCGATCGTCTCCTCGTTGCCGAGGCCATTCTGGATAGTGAGCGCGAGGCCCTGCGGTGACAGGATCTTCGCGGCCTGCTCGGCCGCCCACGCGGTGCCGAAGGTCTTCGTGCAGATGACCGCGAGGTCGACCGCCGGTTCGCCATCGCGGAGCGGGCTGCGGGTACGGTCGATCTCGACGATCTCTACCAGGCCTGCCCCGCTTGAGATGAGCGCACGCTTCACGACGTGCCCGATGGCGCCCAGGCCGATGATCGCGACGCGCATCAGCTGGCCTTGTCCTGCGCCAATCCCCGCTCGAGCGAAGCGAGCTCGGAGTCCTTCATGACGAAGGAGTGCTCCGCATCCGGGAAGGTCCCCTCGCGCACCTCGGAGTCGAACTGCCGGAGCGCGCCAAGAATGACCGGCCCGAGCTCGGCGTAGCGCTTCGCGAACTTCGGCTTGAAGTCCCCATACAGGCCGAGGACGTCGTGGAGCACCAGGACCTGGCCGTCGCAGTGGATCCCCGCGCCGATCCCGATCGTCGGAATGCCGAGCCGTTCGGTGACCTGCCGCGCGACGGGTGCGGGGATCCCCTCGAGGACGATCGAGAATGCCCCCGCGTCCTCGAGCGCGACGGCATCGTCGATGAGACGTCGCGCCGCACGCGCGGTCTTCGCCTGCACCTTGAAGCCGCCGAACTGCGCGATGCGCTGGGGCGTGAGTCCGACGTGCGCCATGACCGCGATGCCCGCGTCGACGAGGGCCTGGACGATCGGCACGGTCTCGTGGCCGCCCTCGATCTTCACCGCATCGACGCCGGCCTCCTTCAGGAAGCGCGAGGCGTTGCGGATCGCGTCGGGTGGCCCGGCCTGGTACGAGCCGAAGGGCATGTCGCCGACGAGGAGCGCGCGCTTGGAACCGCGAGCGACCGCGGCGGAGTGGCGGAGCATGTCCTCCATCGTCACCGGGACGGTGCTCGGGTGGCCGAGCACGACCATGCCGAGGGAATCGCCGATGAGGATGATGTCGATCCCGGACTCGTCCACCAGACGGGCGAATGCCGCGTCATAGGCAGTCATCATGGTGATCCGCTTCCCGTCGGCCTTCATCGCGACGATCTCGGGGACGGTCGTCTTCGCGCGCGGCGCTGGCGCGCCGCCGTGGCTCTGCTCGCTCATGTCAGCCTCCGTCCAGGCCCGCATCGAGACGGGTCCCGGCGTCTGACAGAGATGGTACGCGCCGATGGCGCTACCGCATCCCGTCCACCGTGATCGGCAGAGTCGAGAGGTCGGGGATGACGCGGGTCGGCGATGTCGTGAGCTCCTCGCCGTGCCGGTCGACGAAGACGGTGCGGAACCCGAGCGCGGCCGCGGGCCGCATGTCGTGGTACTGGCTCGCGCCGACGTGCACGGCGTCCTCGGGCGTGACGTGCGCGTCGCGCAGGAAGCGCTCCCAGTGGCCGGGCGCCGGCTTGTAGCTGGCGCAGTCCTGCGCCGTCACCGCGACATCGGGCGCCACGCCGAGGTTCGCGATCGAATGAGCGAGGAGGTCGCGATCCACGTTGGAGAGGATCGCGAGCTTGTAGCCGCGCGTGCGCAGCTCGCGCAGCGTCGCCGGCACCTCAGGGAAGGGGCGCCACTCCGGCAACGACGCCGGCAACGGCGAGTGACCCTCGACGCCGTACTCGCGGAGGAGCGCGCGGCCGGCGCGGTCGAGGATCTCGCGGTACGAGACGTAACGATCGCTCTCGATGGCCGCCTCGACCTCGATGTAGCGCTTCGCGAGCGCATCACGATCCACCTCGCCCGGCAGGAGCGGAAGGAGCGCATCGGCGATGCCGCCCTCCCAGTCGATGAGCGTGCCGTAGCAGTCGAAGGTGACCCAGCGGTCGGCCACTCGGCTAGCCGAGACGCTGCGCGATCTTCTCCACGAGCCGGCGCGCGACCTCTGACTTCGGCAGGAGCGGCTGTGGCTCGGCACCGTCGGCGCTCACGAAGGTGACGCGATCGGTGTCGGCACCGAAGACTCCTTCGCTCACATCGTTCGCGACAACGAGGTCGAGTCCTTTGTCCCGCAGCATCCGGCTCGCCTCCCCGACGGGGTCACCGGTCTCTGCCTTGAAGCCGATCACGAGCGTGCGGCCACGGCGCGCGGCGACGACCGCCTTCAGGATGTCGGGATTCTCGGTGAGGCGGAGCGTGATCTCGGCCCCTCCATCCTTCTTCTTCACCTTCTGGTCGAGCGGCTCGGCCACGCGATAGTCGGCGACCGCTGCGGCCATGACGACCGCATCGGCATCGGGAAGGACCGCAAGCACCGCATCTCGTAGCTCGCTCGCCGTCTCGATCGGGACGTGACGAACGCCTGGCAACGCTTGCAGCGCGGTCGGACCCGAGATGAGCGTCACGTCGGCCCCGGCCGCCTGCGCCGCGGCCGCGACCGCATAGCCCATCTTGCCGGAG
>JBKJTV010000337.1:0-3275 GCA_046589985.1 Candidatus Limnocylindria bacterium
GGTGGCCGCGGCCGCCGGTTGGATGTGCGGGATGCTTGGTCGCGAGCCGGCGGGCCGCGTCACCCGCGCGCTCTCGGCGACGCTCTAGGAAGCGGACCCAGCCTCACTCGACGACGATCGCCCAGCGCCGATGGCCGTTACCCCGCTACTTCTTCGGCCGGGGTGCGACCTCCACCGGCGCGTAGCGCTCGCGGCGCACGAGCGTGTTGAAGGAGCGGAGCGGCTTGTCACGCAGACGCTCGAAGCGGGCGAGCTGCGTCCCGACGCGGCGCGAGAGGTCCGCGAACAGCGCCTCGGCCGCGGCGGTGGGGCGCGCGTCCCCCATCGAGACGGTGGCGGCGAGGCCCGCGATCTTCGCGTTCAGCTTGATCGGGAAGTTCAGCGTGTCCTGGCGGCTCTTCGCCTTCGTCTGGACGAGCTCCTCCTCGATCGCCGTGAGCTCCTTGCGCAGCGCTGCGGCGGCCTTGACCACCCCTCGCGCGACCTTGCCCTTTGCGGCGCGGCGCTCCCAGTCCTCGATCTGCGCGCGCACGGCGCGTATGGAGCTGATGCTGTCATGCGTGCGCGAGAGGAGCTCTCGGGTCCGCATGAGCAGGTCGAACTGCGCCTGGAGATCCAGCTGGGTCACGCTCAGCCGGGGGTCCATCCGCGTTTCGAACGGCAGCGTGTACGTGCGACCGTCGACCGTGAGGCGCGCCTGATAACGGCCGGGCACGGCGACCGGGCCGGCGAGGGCGCGCTCGAACTCATCCATTGACGCGTCGTTCTCGATCTTGGAAGCATCCGGGTAGCGCATGTTCCAGACGAACCGGTTGAGCCCGGACTTCTTGGGGACGACCGGGTCCTTCTTCTTCTCGGGCGATCCGCCGGCCCCGGGCATCAGGACGCTCTCGGCGCCCCCGGCCGGAAGCGCAGCTTCGGGCGTCGACGCCGCCGCGTCCTCGTCGGGACGGCTCGAGAAGGAGCGGATCTGGCGGCCCCGGGCATCGAGGAACGCCAACCTCACCTCGCCCTTCGGCCGCTCGCGGAACCAGTACTGCACGAGCACGCCCTCAGGGGGATTCTTGGCCGCGTCGAGGAGCAGCTCCTTCTTCTCGCCGGTCTCGGCGTCCGTGCCGAGGTCGTACGGAACGATCGCCGCTCCGGTGAACTTGTAGTTGATCCCCGGTACCGGCTTGGCGGGGAAGCCGCCCTTCGAGCGGATCCGGACCGTCGGCCGCGGCGGGTAGAGCGCCTCGCGTTCGCGCGGTGCGGTCTTCCACTCGCGCAGCGGCGTGATGTCATCGAGCACCCAGAACGCACGCCCATGCGTACCGAGGACGAGATCGTCGTCCTTGATCACGAGGTCGTGGATCGGCACCACCGGAAGGTTGCCGCCGAGGCGCTGCCAGCGCGCGCCGTCGTCAGGCGAGACGTATACGCCGGTCTCGGTGCCTGCGAAGAGGAGCCCCTTGCGCTTCGGATCGGCGCGGATCACGCGGGTGAAGTCGCCGGCGGCGATGCCGACGGTGATCTTCGTCCAGGTGCGGCCGAAGTCGCGCGTGCGGAAGAGGTACGGCTTGAAGTCGTCGACCTTGTACCGCGTCGCGGCGACGTAGGCGGTGCCGGCGTCGAACGGCGATGTCTCGATGATGCTGATGAGCGCCCACGACGGCAGGCCCGTTGGCGTCACCTTGCGCCAGCTCCTGCCGCCATCGCGCGAGACGTGCACGAGGCCATCGTCGGAGCCGGCCCAGAGGACGCCTCGCTCGACCGCGGACTCGGCGAACGCGAAGATGGTCCCGTAGTACTCGGCGCCCGTGTTGTCCTTGGTAATGTCGCCGCCGGAGGCGCCGAGGCGCGTCGGATCGTTGCGCGTGAGGTCCCCGGACAGCGTCTCCCAGGTCTGCCCCTCGTCGCGCGAGCGGAAGACGTGATTCCCAGTGGCGTACAGCTCGTCTGGATCGTGCGGCGAGAGGACGATGGGGAAGGTCCACTGGAACCGGTACTTGACCTCGCCCGCGCCCTGCCCCGAAGACACCTCGGGCCAGACCATGATGTTGCGCTGCTGCAGGGTCCGATGGTCGTACCGCGTGAGGAGACCCTGGTAGGAGCCGGAGTAGACGATGTCCGGGTCGTCGGGGCGGATCGCGATGTAGCCGCTCTCGCCACCGCCGATCTCATCGAGCTCGTTGTTCGTGATCGCGGCGAGGCGCGCGCGGCTCGGAACGACCGCGGTCGTGTTGTCCTGCTGCGCGCCGTAGATCCAATACGGCGTCCGCAGGTCGGTCTGCACGTGGTAGAACTCGGCCGTCGGCTGGTTGTAGATCGACGACCAGGTCCTCCCGCCGTCGAGCGACACCGTCGCGCCGCCGTCGTTCCCCTCGATCATCCGCTGCGGATCCTTCGGGTCGATCCACAGGTCGTGGTTGTCGCCGTGCGGGATCTCGACCTGCTGGAATGTCGCGCCGGCGTCCGTCGAGCGCCAGGTCTCGACGTTCAGCACCCACACCGTCTCCGGATCCTTCGGGTCGGCGTAGACGTGGTGGTAGTACCAGGCGCGCTGCCGCAGATTCCGGTCTTCGGACAGCCGCTGCCAGGTGTCGCCGCCGTCGTCCGAACGGAAGACCGCACCGTCCTTCGCCTCGACGATCGCGTAGACGCGATCGGGACGCGCGCCGCTCACCGCGATGCCGATCTTGCCGAAGGGCAGCTTCGGGAGACCCTTCCCGCGCGAGAGGTCGGCCCAGGTGTCGCCGCCGTCGGTGCTCTTCCAGATGCCGCTGCCCGGTCCGCCGCTGTTCAGGTAGTGCGGGCCGCGCCGCGCCTGCCACGTCGTCGCGTAGACGATCCGCGGGTTCGTGGGGTCGAGCACGATGTCGATCGCGCCGGTGTCCTCGCCGCGGTACAGCACCCTCTTCCAGGTACGGCCGCCGTCCCGGGTCCGGAAGACGCCGCGCTCCGTGTTCGGTCCGTGGGCGTGGCCGAGGGCCGCGACGTACGCCGTATCGGGATCGCGCGGATCGACGCGGACCTTGCCGATGTTCCGCGTGTCGGCCAGGCCGAGGTGTGTCCACGTCTTGCCGGCGTCGACCGAGCGGTAGACGCCGTCGCCGTGGGACACGTTGCCGCGGATGCACGCCTCGCCCATCCCGACATAGATGACGTTGGGATCCGAGGCCGCGACGGCGATCGCGCCGACCGATGCGCGCTTGAAGAAGCCGTCCGAAACGTTCTTCCAATAGCGGCCCGCGTCGGTCGTCTTCCACACGCCGCCACCGGTCGTGCCCATGTAG
>JBKJTV010000151.1:0-5556 GCA_046589985.1 Candidatus Limnocylindria bacterium
GACCGTGCCGTTCCGCCGCGAAAGCGGGACGGCGCAGATCGCGACCGCGAGAAATGCGAGCGGCACGTGCGGGCTGTCTGCCCCGCCGGTGAGCGAGATGATCCAGGCCACCCAGGCCGTGAGCGCGATGCCAACGACGCCGAACACGTCGCGCTCGTAGCGGTGCCAGGGGATCGCCGCGGCGGCGAAGCAGCCGAGGACCGCGACCAAGATGGCCGGGACGAGCTGGAGATCGCGCAAAAAGACGAGGTAGACCGAGGTGCCACCGAGCACGAGCGCGAGCGCGAGCGCGAGCAGCACGCGTCGCACCGAGGCATCGATATCGATCGGTGCCGGGGGGAAGAGTCCTGGCAGGTAACGAACACCCATCGGCACGACCCGGGTCACCCCTTCGGCGCGCAGGGCAGCGGCCTTGATCTCCGCGGCGCTGATCGCCCCGAATATTGGTCGCTCCGCCCTTGGAACGCCAACGCCGCGGGAGTAAAAAGGCGTTTACCCGTGCGCGACGTAACATCGACAGACCTTTGAGCACTCGGCTGCTGGTGGTCGACGACCACGACCTCGCGCGTCATGGCCTGATGGCCATCCTGACCGGCACGCCTGAGCTTGAGATCGTCGGCGAGGCGAAGACAGGCCGCGAGGCCATCGAGGCCGCGCGAACGCTGCTCCCTGACGTGGTGCTGATGGACGTCCGTATGCCGGACATGGATGGCCTTGAGGCGACGCGACGCATCAAGGAGGAGCGGCCCCGCACGGCGGTCATCATCGTGACGAACCATGAGAACCCGGCCTACCTTCGGGCCGCGGTCGACGCCGGGGCGGCAGGCTACCTCCTGAAGGACATCTCGCGTGACCTCCTCGTCGGCGCGGTGAAGGATGTCGCGAGCGGCGGCTCGTTCATCGAAAAGCAGACGCTCCGCGGCGTGCTCCGCGAAGTCTCCTCGGGGGGCCCGGCACCGGACGCCGCCCGCAACCTCACCCGACGCGAGCGCGAGATCCTGTCCCACGTCGCCGAGGGGCTGTCGAACCGCGAGATCGCCGAGCGGCTCGTCCTCTCGCCGGAAACGGTGAAGAGCCACGTCGCCGCGATCCTCAACAAGCTCGAGCTCTCCGACCGCACCCAGGCCGCCGTCTACGCCGTGCGTCACGGGTTGGCCCAGCCAGCGCTCTAGAACTCGCGACCCTCGGCCGTCTCGATAACGAGCGGTCCGTCGCCGCATCATTGCGGCATGCGGCGCATCCCGCTCGGGCTTCTCGTCGGGTTCGCCATCCTGCTACCGATCTGGTGGCCGGTCGCGTTCGGGTACGGCGACCATCTCGTCTTCTGGGCCGCAGGCCACTCGATCGTCGCCGGCGGCAGTCCATACGAGCGAGGACCGTGGGAGGCGCTCGCCCACTCCTATCCGAGCCCGCACATCGAGGCCGTGATCCGGAGCGGCGAAGAGATCTGGGTCTCCCCACCGTGGACGGCATTCCTCTTCGTGCCCTTCGGCCTGCTGCCGCTCGACCTCGGCCTGTGGGCCCTGCACGCGTCCTATGTCGCGGCGTCGGTCGCGGCCATCGCCGTGCTCATCCACTTGGCGAGCTGGCGCACCACCAGCGGGCGAACGCTCGCGACGCTTCTCGCCGTCACCTTCCAGCCCCTCGTGATCGCGGCACGATGGGGCCAGTTCAACTCGTGGACTCTCCTTGGTGTTGTCCTCGCGATCGCCGCTCTACGCAAGACGAACGCCGGACCGCTGGTCGTCGGAGCGATCCTTGCGGTGGCTAAGCCCCAGTTCGCCGTGCTACCCGGGCTTGCGGTCGCGGCCGTCCTCGTCCGACGGCGTGCGTGGCGCGCGCTGCTGCTCACTGCGGCGGCGCTGGTGGCAATGGCCATCGTGGCGCTCGCGCTGCAGCCGGGAGCATTCGGTGCGGTCGCCACTGGGGTCGGGCAGCGCGTGAGCGCGTTCGATCGCTTCCCGACGTCGTGGGGCTTCGCGCGACTGCTCGCGCCGGAGGGCTGGCCGCTCGTGCTGGCGGTCCTGCTCGCGATCGGTGTCGTCGCGTCCATCGTCGCGGTCTGGTCAGCGACACGAGAGCGGCGAGACGAGGTGCTGGTCAGCGCCGCGCTGGCACTCGGGATCGTGCTGACGCCATACGCGCTCACCTATGAGCACGCGCTGCTCCTGCCGGCGCTCGTGTCCGCAGCGGAAGCAGCGGATCGCTGCGAGGCCCGCGCGCGCGCGGCGATCCTCACCGGGCTGGTCGTCCTCACGGGCGCAGCCTGGGGGACCTTCGTCTTCTCGACGGGCGCGCCACTCGGCTTCGTGCCCGTCGCCGTCACGGCGCTGTTCGGCGTGGCGCACCTCGCGGCGCGCAGCGCGATGCTTAGGTCCGGAGCTTCAACTTGAGGAGGAGCGCTGGCCGCACGATGTGCCACCAGTCGACGACCGGCCGGATCTTCGAGTAGCTGTGCCGGCGCATCGGGTACGTCTTCGACACCGGCACCTCGCAGACGCGGTAGCCGAGCGTGATCGCCTTCCAGTGGATGTAGTACTCGAGCTCGTACCGGTCGAGCCACGACTGCTCGATCCGGATCCGTGGATCGTCGAGCAGGCTCAGCCGGTAGGCGCGGAAGCCGTTCGTCACGTCGGTCCCGCGGAACCCGGAGAGAATGCGGAACACGAGCGTGAACATGTGGATGAGCGCGCCGCGTGCGAGGGGAAGGTTCACCGACGATCCACCCTCGAGGAAGCGCGACCCCTGCACGTAGTCGTGACCCTCGCGGATCTTCGCGAGCAGCATGGGGATCTCCTCGGGGCGGTCCTTGCCGCTCGCGGCCATGACCACGACAAGGTCGAACCCGGCATCGCGCGCTGCCAGCAGTCCGGTCCGGATGGCGACACCGATGCCGCGGTTGCTCCCGAGATGGATGACGCGTCCGCCCGCTCGCTCGGCAAGAGCGGGTCCGTCATCGGTCGAGCCATCGTCGACGACGTAGGTGACGGAGACCTCAGCGGGCATCCGTCGGACGAGGTCGGCAGCGGCCGATCCTTCGTTGAAGAGCGGGAGGACGGCGGCGACACGGTGACGCACCGCCGAAGCCTGCCGCGGCGGGTACTACCTGTCTATAGCGCTTTCGTCGCGGCCGCTTTCGGCGATTCGGCTTCTTCGACGAGCATGACGGGGATGCCGTCGCGCACGGGATAGCGGCGTCCGCAAGTGGTACACACCAACCGATCGGACTCCTCCAGGAGTGGAGCCTTGTCCACGGGGCAAGCCAGGATCTCGAGCAGCTCCTTATCGACGGGCATCCGGCACCTCCCTGTCCGGCGAGAGCGTAAGGGCTTTGTCGTCGAACGCGATCGCGAGCGCCGCGAAGGTGCCGGCGAACGCGAAGTAGTTCTGGAGTGCTCGCCAGCCGAGGTAGAGCGGCGCGAGGGCGAGCGCCGGCAGGCCGATGAGCGCCGGGCGCCTGCGCTGGGACACGAGGAACGCCGCAAGCAGCGCGGCCATCGCAAGCGCCGTGTAAGCACCGCGCGGAAGGAGCGGCAGCACGCCCTCGGCGCCGAGCCGGACAAGACCGATGCCGTGGGGCTCGAGCGGAAGGAGGATCGGCGCGAGCATGCCGCCGAGGTAGTCCGCCGGCGCGGTCAGCAGGAACGGGAGCGCGGGGACGAGGAACGCTGCGAGCGCAGCGGCGACATAGCGAAGCGCTGCGGTGCTGCCGTGGTCGCGCCAGACCGCAGCAAAGACGAAGGGTGCGGCGAACCAGGGCGGCTGCCGGCTCGCCGCGGCGAGGCCGAGCAGGGCGGCGGAGAGCAGGAGCCACCGCGACCACGTCCCCCCGCCCGCACGCCGGAGCACCAGGAGCGAGGCGCCGAGGAGGATCGCCCAGGTCGGGTCGATCCCGGCAAGGACGTACTGCCGCGCGATGACGACGTTGCCGATCACCGTCGCGAGCACGTACGGCCGCCACGCCGCCCCGCAGGTCGCGGTCGCGGCAAGCGTGGCGAGGATGAGCAGCACCGCATAGAGGACCCGCACGTCGGCCAGGCCCAACGCCACCGCCGGCGCGGGCAGGAGGAACGCCAGCGCGGGATAGTTGAAGGAGCGAAGGGGCGTGCCGTCCTCGAGGTTCGTGACCAGACCCCGGTCGAGCCCGAACCGATCAAGCGACTCGTACGTATCGATCGTCCGATACGGGTCGGCACCGGCGAGCACGAGCTCCGCGGCGCGGTGGACGTTCGCGACGGCGTCGCTGTGATAACGGGTACCCCCGATGAGCGACACGCAGATGAGCGCATACGCGGCGAGCGCCAGTCCCGTAACGAGGGGTCTTCCCGCGAGATGCGGTGCACGCGCGGCGAGCCCGAGGCAGACGACCGCGGTGACCGCGACCGCGACGTCATCCGGGGCGAGGCCGCGGGACGAGACGACGAGGTGGCGGTCGGCCAGCGCGAGGACGAGGGCCACCGCGAGTGCCTGCAGCCCGAGGCGCCCGTGGTCCGCGGCTCTGCCGGGGCTGGAGAGGACGGACCAGACCGCAAGCCCGACATAGACCGCGAATCCGGCGGCGAGGACGACGCCGAGCCGTGGCTCGACCGCGGCAAGCATCGTCGTGACCGAGAGCGCAGCCGTGCCGACCAGCACCAGCCGCATGCGCCTCATCGATCCTCGCTCATCCGGCCTGTGCCGTCCCGCCACTCCGCGTCGCGAAGCGCCCGACAACGAACGTCCCGATCGCGACGAGCTGCATCGCGAGCGCGACCGCGGTGACGATCCGGACCATCGACTCGGCGTCACGAGCGATGAGGACGAGCAGCGCGACCTCCGCGACGAGCCCGGCGACGAGCACCGAGCCGATCGACGTGCGGCCACGGCCGACGAAATACGAGATCCAGATATTCAGGAGCGCATTCGAGAGGGCGGCGATCGCATAGAGCGGGACCAGCCGCGCCGCGAGCGGGTACTGCCCGCCGACGACGATGCCGACGAAGAAGGCAGGCGCGAGGATGTAGGCGAGGGCTACGACGCCGCTCGTCACGAGCACGAAGGCAAGTGCCAGGAACAGCGCGCGATCCGTGTCCGCGCCGCGCTCGTGCTGACGTGCGGTCGCCTCGAGCAGGATGAACCCGACAGCGATCGGCGCGAAGAGGATGACCTTCGCCACGGTGACCGCGCCGGCGTATGCGCCCGCCTCCACTGAACCGAGGAGCAGCGGCGCGAGGACGGCGTCCGCGTTGATGAGGCCCGCGTACGCGAGCAGCACGACGGCGGCGGTGAGAAAGAAGCGTGTTTCCTGGCCCGCGAGCGCGACCTGATGCACCGCTCCGCGCGCTGCACTGAGCAGGCCGCGCAGCGGCACGAAGCTCACCAGCGCACCAACGACGAGCGCGAGTGTCGCGCCGACGAAGGCGCCGTTCACGCCCGTACCGAGAAGGACGAGGATCGTGCCTGCAAGCAGCCGCGTGAATGACTGCGCGATGAGGTCCGCCCCCAGCCAGTAGAAGCGGCGAAGGCCCTGGAGCAGCCCGAGCGTGAAGGTGAGCAGCCCGGCCAGGCCAAGCGTCA
>JBKJTV010000136.1:0-12478 GCA_046589985.1 Candidatus Limnocylindria bacterium
GGATGCGTCATCGATCAGCCAGGTGGCCGGGGCCTACAGCCCGGTCCCGGGCGGCCTCGGTGCGGTGACGACGGCCCTCCTACTCCGGAACGTCGTGCTCGCAGCCGACAGCAGGTAGGCGAGGGAGGGCCACGCCTCAGGCGAGGCTGGGCTCCGCCCAGCCGAAGCCGCAGGGCCCACACGAGCGGAGCAGACGAAGTCGGCGCAGCTCGTGGGGATGATCAGAGGCGCACGATGGGCGGGTCCTCGGGCTCGTCGAAGTGGTGTGTGTCGATGAAGCGGAGCTTTCCCATCGAGCTGTCGAGCAGTACCGAGTGGGTACGCACACCCTTGTTGAAGAAGCGCACGCCCTGCAGGAGCTCGCCGTCCGTGACGCCGGTCGCAATGAAGCGCAGGTCCTTCCCGCTCGCAAGGTCCTCGGTCCGGTAGATCCGCTTCTCGTCGCTGATGCCCATCTTCCGCGCGCGCTCGCGCTCCTCGTCGCTGCGGAAGCGCAGCCTCCCGAGGATCTCCGCGCCGAGGCAACGGAGCGCCGCGGCCGCGAGGACCCCTTCGGGGGCGCCGCCAGTGCCCATGACCGCGTTCACCCCGGTACCGCCGATGGCGACGGAGAGCGCGGGCATGCAGTCGCCGTCCTCGATGAGCTTGATGCGCGCGCCCGCGGCGCGCACCTCGTTGATCAGCTTCTCGTGCCGCGGCCGGTCGAGGATGACGATGGTGAGGTCGTGGACCTCGCGGTCCAGCGAGTCCGCGATGATCTTGAGATTCTCCGCGACGGGCCGGTCGAGGTCGACCTTCCCCTTCGCGGGACGCCCGACGATGAGCTTCTCCATGTATGTGTCTGGGGAATTGAGCAGTCCGCCTGGCTCGGAGACGGCCATGACAGCGATCGCGTTCCCGCGTCCCTTCGCGACCGGGTTCGTGCCCTCGAGCGGGTCGACCGCGATGTCGACCTCGGGGCCCTCGCCGCGACCGACCTTCTCGCCGATATAGAGCATCGGGGCCTCGTCGCGCTCGCCCTCGCCGATCACGATCGTGCCGTTGAACGAGACGTGGTCCATCGCCGTGCGCATCGCGTCGACCGCGGCCTGGTCGGCGCGCTCGTTGTCACCGTGTCCCATGAGGTGCGCGGCGGCGATCGCCGCGGCCTCGGTGATCCGGACGAGCTCCATGCTCGGTGTTCGGTAGGCGGGCCGCTCCTGCATGCCGCGCGAGCCTAACGCAGCCGCCGGCCGACCTCGATCGAGCGCGCGAGCCGCTCGGCAGCGCTCTCCACGAGATCTGCGGCCCGGGCCATCGCGTCGGCGAGGGGCATCGGGCGGTCCGTGATGAGCTCGAGCGCGTCGAGTCCGACCGCGAAGAGCGCCTCGTGCCCCGCGGCGGTGCCGCCCGCGATGGCCGCGACCGGGACGTGCGCACGACGTGCCGCCTCTGTCACCGCCTGCGTGAGCTTCCCGTACGCGCTCTGCGCATCGACCCTGCCCTCGCCGGTGATGACGAGGTCAGCCTCCTGTACGCGAGCGTCGAAGCGTGCGGCCTCGAGGACGATGTCCGCGCCGGAGCGCAGGCGCGCGTCGAGGAAGGCGAGCAGCCCCGCGCCGAGCCCACCCGCTGCGCCTGCGCCGGGGACGTCGCGGATGCCTCGACCGACGAACGCCTCGACGACGTCGGCGAAGCGCGCGAGTGCCTGGTCGAGCTGGCGGACCATCTCCGGCGTCGCGCCCTTCTGCGGGCCGTAGATCGCCGAGGCCCCGAGCTCGCCGAGCAGCGGGTTGCGCACGTCGCACGCGACCTCGATCGCGGGGCGGACGAGCCGAGGATCGGTCTGGCCCTCGAGGTGATGCAGCCGCGCGAGCGCGGCGCCGCCTTCGGAGAGGTCGCGCCCGTCCTTGTCGACGAAGCGGTAGCCGAACGCGCGCGCCATACCGGCGCCGCCGTCGTTCGTGGCGCTCCCACCGATCCCGATGACGATCTTGTGCGCACCGCTCGACGCGGCCTCGAGGATGAGCTCGCCGGTACCGCGCGTCGAGGTCACGCGCGGGTCGCGCTCGCTCTCCCGCAGGAGCGGCAGGCCGCTCGCAGCGGCCATCTCGACGACGGCCGTCTTCCCATCGCCAAGGGTCCCCCACTCGGCGTCGATCTCGCGCCCGAGCGGGTCGTGGACGCGCGCGGTGTGGAGCGTCCCGCCGGTGGCGCGGACAAGCGCGCGCACCGTGCCCTCGCCGCCATCGGCGAGCGGCAGCTCATCGACGGTCGCGTCGGACCAGACGCGGCGAAGCCCGCGCGCGATCGCGGCGGCTACCTCGACCGCATCAAGACTTCCCTTGAACGCCTGCGGGGCGACGAGGACACGCGGAGCACCAGGCACGTGCGCATTGTCGCGTGCGCGACAGCCGTCCGACCTAGACTTCGACGTAGATGAGGGTCGCGATGATCTCTGTCCACGCCTGCCCGCTCGCGAAGCTGGGCGGGCGGGACTCAGGCGGGATGAACGTCTACGTGCGTGAGCTCGCGCGCGACCTCGCCTCTCGTGGCATCGAGGTGGACGTGTTCACCCGTTGGCGCGAGCCGGGCGACCCGCGGATCCAGCAGCTCGCCCCAGGCGCGCGCGTCATTCACATCGAGTCCGGGCCGATCGGCTACCTGCCGAAGATGTCCGTTTACGACCGCCTGGACGAGTTCACCGAGGAGCTCGAACGTCACGTCGAGGCCGAAGGCCTCCGCTACGACCTCATCCACGCTCACTACTGGCTCTCCGCGCAGGTCGCGGCCAGCCTCACTCGCCGCTGGCAAGTACCCGTCATCCAGATGTTCCACACGCTCGGCCTGGTGAAGCGCGAGGTGATGGACGAGGACGTGGGTGGCGAGAGCGACGTCCGCATCACCATCGAGAGACGCGCGGTGCAGGACTCGGCCGCGGTCGTCGCGGCGAGCGAGATCGAGGCCGACGAGCTGCGCACTCTCTACGACGCCGCCGACCGCAAGCTCTGGATCATCCCGTGCGGCGTCGACCCTGCGGTGTTCCGTCCCATGCGGCAGGCCGATGCCCGCGAGGCGACCGGCCGCGATCAGTGCGAACAGCTCATCCTCTTCGTGGGCCGCATCGAACAGATCAAGGGCATCGATGTCCTGCTCCGCGCACTCGCTCTCCTCTTCCGCCGCCGGCCGGAGATGCGCGCGGAAACGTGCCTCCTCGTCGTCGGCGGTGCGCTCGATGCGGGAGATGGAGAGGCGGAGACGAACAAGATCGAGGAGCTCCGCGCGCTCGTCCGCGACAACGGGATGGAAGGGAACGTGGACTTCGTCGGCTCGCGCGACCAGCCGGCGCTCGCGCTGCATTACGCCGCAGCCGACGTCTGCGCGGTCCCATCGCTGACGGAATCGTTCGGACTGGTCGCGCTCGAGTCGATGGCCTGCGGAACACCGGTCGTCGCGACCCGCGTCGGTGGCATGCAGACGGTGGTCGAGGACGGCGAATCGGGCCTGCTCGTGCCCGCGGGCGACGACGGCGCGCTCGCCGAGGCGATCGCACGGGTGCTCACCGATCACCGGCTGCGCATGCACCTCGCGCACGGCGCGCGAAGCCGGGCGGAGCGGTACACCTGGCGGGCGGTCGGCGAGCGCATCGTCGAGCTGTACGACACCGTGCTGCGCGGCGACCGCGCGCTGGTGGAGGCCTAGATGGCCGGGCAGTTCGAGCTGCCGAAGCGGGCGATGGCTGTGTTCGCGCACCCCGATGACGTGGACTTCGGCTGCTCGGGGACGCTGTCGCTATGGGCCGACCAGGGCGTGCACATCACGTATTGCCTGCTCACGAGCGGCCAGAAAGGCACCCACGATCCCGGCATGCTGCCGGACCGGCTCGCGCGCATCCGGGAGCGCGAGCAGCGCGCCGCGGGAAAGGTCGTCGGGACGCGTGAGTTCGTCTTCCTCGGCCATCAGGACGGCGAGCTGGAGCGCTCGAAGGAGCTCACCGGCGAGGTGTGCCGCGTCATCCGCGAGCAGAAGCCCGATCTCATTTTCACCCAGGACCCCTGGCGCGAGTATCAGCTGCACCCCGACCATCGCGTCGCCGGCTGGAGCGCGATGGACGGGCTCATCGCGGCCCGCGACCACCTCTTCTACGCCGATCAGCTGACGGACCGGCTGCAGCATCACCGCGTGCGCCGCGTCCTGCTCTTCGGGACCGCGGAGCCGAACGTCTGGTTCGACATCTCGACAACGATGCAGCGGAAGATCCGCGCGATCACCTCGCACAAGAGCCAGGTCGCCGACCCGAAGGGGCTCGGCCTGCGCATGCGCGCGTTCGCCGGCTCGACCGGTCGCGCGTGGGGTCTCGAGTACGGAGAGGGCTTCCGCTACTTCGAGCTCGGCTAGCGTCGCGAACGGCGCGGCGTGGGTGCCGCGGCGGAGATGGGTCGGCCGCGAAGCGGCCGTGCGCAGAGATATTTGGCCACACGCGCCGTGGCAAAAGCCCGGCGACGACGCGGCACCCACGCCGCGCCGCACAGGCGCCCGCTAATGCTTGAAGTGGCGCTTCCCCGTGAAGAGCATCGCCATGCGGTGCCGGTTGGCCGTCTCGATCATCATCTGATCGCGTAGCGAGCCGCCCGGCTGGATGATCGCGGTGACGCCCGCACGCGCTGCGACCTCGATCCCGTCAGGGAAAGGGAAGTACGCGTCAGAGGCCATGACCGCGAGCCGTGCATTCTCTCCGGCCTTCCGCACGGCGACATCGACGGCGACCACCCGCGAGAGCTGGCCGGGTCCGACGCCAACGGTCGACAGATCCTTCGCGAGGACGATCCCGTTCGAGGTCACGTGTCGGACGCAGCGCCACGCGAAAATGAGATCGGTGAGCTCCTCGAGGGTCGGGTGGCGCTCGGTGACCACTTTGAAGCTCGACTCCTCGGTGACGGACTCGTCCGGCGTCTGGATGAGCAACCCGCCCGAGACACGCTTGAAATCGAGCGCGCCACGATCGGCGCGACCACGCTTCGCGTCGAATCCAGGAACGGACAGGATCTCGAGATTGCGCCGCTCGCGCAGGATCGGCAGCGCCTCCTCCGCGTAGGCCGGCGCGATGATCGCCTCGTAGAAAGTGTCCTTCAGCGCGACCGCGAGGGCGACCGTCACCTTCCGGTTCGCGCCGACGATACCGCCGAACGCGGAGACCGAGTCGCACATGAAGGCGCGTTGGTAGGCCTGATCGATCGTCGTCTCGGAGGCGATCCCGCAGGGGTTCTGGTGCTTCACGATCGCGACCGTCGGCTGCGAGAAGTCCGCGACGATGCGCCACGCCGCGTTGATGTCGAGCATGTTGTTGAAGCTCGTGGCCTTCCCGTGGAGCTGCTCCATCGTCGTCATCGCGCCGCTCTCGCTGCGGAGGGCGTAGAACGCGGCTTGCTGATGCGGGTTCTCGCCATAGCGGAGGTCGCGGACCTTGCGCAGCGAGAGGGTCATCTCGTCCGGGAACGTCACGCCGGCATTCCGTGCGAGCTTCGCCGCAACGGTCGCGTCGTACGCGGCAGTGTGCGAGTACGCCTCGGCCGCGAGCAGTCGGCGCGTCTCGACCGAAACCTCGCCGCGCTCGCGAAGCTCATCGAGGATCGCCTCGTAGCGCCCCGGGTGTGAGACAACGACGACGTGCCGGTGATTCTTCGCAGCGGCGCGCAGCAGGGTCACGCCGCCGATGTCGATGAGATCGAGGAGCTGGTCGCCACCGATGCCCTTCGCCGCGGCCTCGGCGAACGGGTACAGGTTGACTGCCACGAGGTCGATCAGGTCGATGCCCTCGCGCTTCAGGTCCATCTCGTGCGACTCATCGCCGCGGACCGCGAGGATCCCCGCGTAGATCTTCGGATGAAGGGTCTTCACGCGGCCGCCGAGCATCGCGGGCGAACCGGTGACCTCGTCGACGCCACGCGAATCGATCCCGTCCGCCGCCAGCGCGGCACGGGTACCGTCGGTCGCAATGAGGTCCCATCCCAGCTCGCGCAGGCCGCGCGCGAACGCGGCGATGCCCGTCTGGTCGGAAACGGAGAGGATCGCTCGCAAAGTGCGGTGACTCCAATGCAGGGATGACTGCTCGTGCGCACAGGTAGTATAGGTCGCCCCAGTGATCGATCTCGAGCATCTGCTGCGCCGACTTACCGATCCGTTCAACCCGGAGTCCCGGTACTACTGGCCGCTCGTCGCTGCGGCGTTCGTCGCGATCGCCGCGAATGTCGCCTGGTATTACTGGAAGCAACGGGGTCCGGTGCCACCGCCCGAACGCGAGCTCCGGCCGTGGGCGATGTGGGTGAATGTCATCTTCCTCATCTGGGTCCTCGTCCTGCTCATCGCGAAGACGCCATTCATCGCGATCCCCGTCTCGCTGCTCGTGAACCTCGCGATCCTCGGCTTCCTGTACCTGTACTGGCTGCCCCCACGCGAGACGGCTTGGGCACGCGAGCAACGGCGCCTCCGATATATCCCAAAGCCCGAACGGCGGAAGAAGCGCCGCCGCTGACCGGCAGACCGTCATGCCCGAGCCGGTAATGACGCCGACACACCGGCTGATCTTCCGGCTGGAGATCGCGAACCGGCCGGGTATGTTCGCGCAGGTCGCGCGGGTGATCGGCGAGCACGGCTGTTCGCTCGGCGCGATCGACCTCGTCGAGGCGACCCCACAGATCCACGTTCGGGACGTGACCGTCGACGCGCCCGACGAGGAGACCGGCCGCAGGCTCGCGGGATCGCTCCGCGCGCTGGACGGCGTGAATGTCAGGGCTGTCTCGGATCGGGCCTTCCTCATGCACCTCGGCGGAAAGATCGAGATCCGCGGCCGGGTGCCGGTGCGGACGCGCGACGATCTCTCGCTCGTGTACACGCCCGGGGTCGCGCGCATCTGCCGCGCGATCGCGGAGGATCCCGAACGCGCGTGGGCGCTCACCATCCGGGCGAACGCCGTGGCGATCGTGACCGACGGGTCCGCGGTCCTCGGCCTCGGGAACCTCGGACCGGCGGCGGCGATGCCGGTCATGGAGGGCAAGTCGCTGCTCTTTGCCGAGCTCGCCGGCATCACCGCCTTCCCGCTCATCCTCGATACGAAGTCGCCGCAGGAGATCATCGAGACGGTCGTGCGCGTTGCGCCGACGTTCGGCGGTATCAACCTCGAGGACATTGCCGCGCCCGGCTGCTTCGAGATCGAGCGTGAGCTACGCCAGCGCCTCGATATCCCGGTCTTCCACGATGACCAGCACGGCACCGCCATCGTCGTGCTCGCCGGGCTGCGGAACGCGCTGGCGGTGTGCGGGCTCGCTCTCGCCGACGCGCGCATCGTGGTCAACGGAGCCGGCGCTGCCGGGATCGCGACGGCGCGGCTCCTGCGGGCCGCCGGCGCGGGCGACATCGTCCTGTGCGACCGCAAGGGCGTCCTCTCTCCTGACCGCGCGGACCTGAACCCAGAGAAGCGCACGCTCCTCCAAGAGCTCGGTGCGCCGCGCGTGAGGGGTGCCCTCGGCGACGCGCTACGGGACGCGCATGTCTTCATCGGTCTGTCCGGCCCGCGAGCGCTCTCGAAGGCGATGCTCGTCACGATGGCGCGCCCGCGGGTCGTCTTCGCGCTCGCCAACCCCGACCCGGAGATCGACCCGCTCGACGCCAGCGGCGAGGTCGACGTCATGGCGACCGGACGCAGCGACTACCCGAACCAGGTGAACAACGCGCTGGCCTTTCCGGGCGTCTTCCGCGGCCTGCTCGACGCACGGGCAACAGGAGTGAGCACGGAGATCTCGATCGCCGCGGCCGAGGCGCTCGCGGGAGTCGTGCCGCAGAACGTGCGCTCGTCGGAATACATCCTGCCGTCGATCTTCGACGCGGCCGTCGTCCCGGCGATCGCCCAGGCCGTCGCAGCGGCGACCAGGGCTGCCGGCCTCGCACGGCCGCGCAGCAGCGACCAAGAGGCCCGCTAGCCCACTAGGCGCTCCACCGCGAGGACACGGGCCTGCGGCGGGCCTTCGCGCAGCCAGCCCTCGAGGGCTTCGAGAGCCTCGGATGAGCCCTCGGCGACGCACTCGACAGCGCCGTCGTCTCGGTTCCACACGCGGCACTCGAGCCGGAGGAGCGCGGCGCGCTGCTTGGTCATGTAGCGGAAGCCAACGCCCTGGACCTGCCCGCGGACGATCCAGTGCGCGCGACCCACTACCGGAGCTTGGGGCGAAGGCTCATGAGCTCCCCCAGGGGCTTCGTATTCTCGACGGACGCGGCGGTCGCCCAGCCACGCCTGGCGGTCGCGACGGCGTTGGCCATGTAGTCGAGCTCCTCGATCGAGTGCGCGTCGGAGTTCGTGACGAGGCGGACTCCCTTCGCGACGGCCTGGCGAACGTTCACGTCGGGCAGATCGAGCCGCTCCGGGCCACCGTTCACCTCGAGGCGGGTGCCGGTCTCGGCAGCGACCTCGATGAGGCGGTCGAGGTCGACGGCGTACGGATCGCGCTTCTCGAGGAGACGACCGGTCGGATGCGAGATCGCGTCCACGAGAGGGTGGCGCATGGCGCCGGCGATGCGCTGGGTCATGACATCGCGCGGCTGGTGGAACGCCGAATGGACCGACGCGGTGACGACGTCGAACAGTGCGAGGATCTCGTCGGGGTAGTCGAGTCTGCCGTTCGCGCGGATGTCGACCTCGGTGCCGATGAGGATGCGGAACGGCGCGAGTTCCCGGTTCAGCTGCTCGATCTCCTTCGTACGTTGCCGGATGCGTTCTACGTTCAGGCCCTGGGTCATCCCGAGACCGACCGAATGGTCGGTGAGCGCGATGTACTCGTAGCCGCGCGCGCGCGCCTGCCTCGCCATGTCCGCGATCGGGTCGCGCCCATCCGTCCAGCTCGAGTGCGTGTGCAGGTCGCCCTTGATGTCGCGGAGCTCGAGCAGTGCCGGAAGCTCGTGCGCAGTGGCGGCCTGGATCTCTCCGCGATCCTCGCGCAGCTCTGGGGCGATCCAGTCCATCCCAAGTGCCTGGTAGATCTCTTCCTCGGTACGCGATGCGAGCGGCGTCCCGCCCTTCTCCTCCCCTACCCGGTAGAGCCCGTACTCGTTGAGGAGCAGCTTCTTCCGGAGCGCGATCCCCCGCAGCCGGACGTTGTGCTCCTTCGAGCCCGTGAAGTAGAGCAGCGCGGCGCCCCACGACGTCTCGGGGACGACCCGGAGATCGATCTGAAGCCCCCGTTCGACGATGACGGAGCTCTTCGTCTCACCGTGCGCGAGGACGCGCTCGACCGTGGGCGCCCTTGAGAACGCGTCCATGACCCGCGCCGCCGCGGTCGAGCCGATGAGCAGGTCGACGTCGCCGATCGTCTCGCGCCAGCGCCGCAGGCTCCCCGCCACCTCGACGCGCTCCTCGCCGGTCTCCTGCCGCAGCCACGCGATCATCGCAGCTGCCGATGACCGCGCGTCGCTCTGGAGCGATCGCCCGGTGCGCTGCCGCAGCGATGCGATCGACTTGATGATGTTCTCCTCGGTCTTCGCCTGGATCTTCGGGAGCTGCCGCAGCTTGCCCGCCTTCGCGGCCTCGTCGAGCTCGTCGATCGTCGTGATGCGAAGGTGCTCGTAGATCGTCCGCGCTGTCGCGGGGCCGACGCCGGGAACGCGCAGGAGCGTGAGCAGCCCGGGCGGGACCGCGGCAAGGAGCTCCTGGTGGCGCTTCGACGTGCCGGTGTCGATGAGCTGGGTGATGACGTCGCTCACGGAGGCGCCGACCTTCGGGATCTCGCCGAGCCGTTTCTGTTCGACGTACGTCCGGAGCGGCTCCCGGAGGTCTCGGATCGCGCGGGCGGCCGCCCGGTAGGTGACGGCGCGGAAGACGTTCTCGCCCTTCAGCTCGAGGAGGTCACCGATCTCGTCGAGGACGGCCGCGACCGCATCGTTGTCGAAGGAGAGCGCCTGACGGACCACGCGAGGAGGTTATCGCGAGCGCGGCGACATCGCGGGGCTAGTGCTTTGCGGACGAACCCCGGGCCAGCTCGAGCATGTTGTAGGCGGCGTCCAGGTCGCCGCGGGCGCGCAGCTTCTGGGCGTACTCAGCGGCGATCGCCGACCGGTCGGCGAAGTGATCGATGTGGGTGACGAGTTCGATCGCGCGCCGGTAGCACACATCCGACGCCGCGTGGTCCCCACCTGCATCGTGGGCCGCGCCCATCACGCGCAGCGCCGCGGCGTGCTGCTGGTCGTCGCGGACGGTCGCCAGCTCGCGCTCGGCCAGGGTCGCGAGGGCGAGAGCCTCTGCGGTCTTTGATTCCACCATGAGGACGCGGGCCTGCTCGGTCTTCCCGACGGCGGCCCAGCGAACGTCGCCGACGGACTCGGCGCGGGTCTGGCAGCGAATGGCTAGCTCGCGCGCTTGCCCATAGCTCCCGTTCTCGAAGTGCACGCCGGCGAGCGACTGGAGCGCGTTCAGCTCGAAGTCCGTGTCGGCGAGGCGCTCCCACAGGGAGAGCGCGCGCTCGTAGTTCGCGATCGCGCCCCCGTACTCGGCACTGTCATACAGCGCGGCGGCGACACCCATGTAGCTGCGGGCGGCGAGACGGACCTCCGAGGACCGTGTCGCGAGGCTGAGCGCGGCCTCGTAGGTGGCCATCGCCTTCGCGGTGCGGTTCAGGCGTCGATACATGGTGCCGAGCGCGACGAGGACGCGAGAGCGGAGGCGGGCGTCGATGACCTCGTTCTGCTCGATGACGGTCCGGGCGCTCTCGAAGGCCTCGGTGGCGGCTCCGAGCTGACCGAGCTCTGCGTACGCGGTACCCCGCCGGTACAGCAGTCCGGCGACCTCGGCTGCGTCGGTCGCGGGATCGACGATCGTGAGCGCCTCGGCGATGTGTGCGAAGGCAGCCTCGGCGTTGCCTGCGGCGAGATCTGCCCCGGCGAGAAGGCTGAGGATCCGCGCGCGCTCGCGCGGCTCCGGAGAGCGTTCGAGGACGCTCGCGGACTCGCTCCGCACGACGTCCCAGTCACCGCGCTCGGCGGCGGCCTGCGCGCCGAGACGGTGGAATGTGACGCGCTTCGACGAGGCGAGAGTCTCGTCACCGAGGAAGTAGTCGAGCGGCTTGCCGAGACGATTGGCGAGGATCTGCAGGGAGCGGAGTGACGGGCGGACGAGGCCCGACTCGACCTGGCTGATGAAGCCCTTCGTGAGCTCCTCGCCGGCGAGGGTCGACTGGCTCAGTCCACGCTCGCGACGGGCGGCGCGAATGCGCTCGCCAAGGGTCGCCGGCGCGTTCTGGATAGGTGTGCTAGCCGTCACAGAGATCTCTATACCCTCGTCTCATTATCTGGATACGTCCTGGATACGTCGTTGATAGAAGTTTGGATTGACCCGGGGAGTACCGCGTACCTAGACTGCGCCGCAGCATCGCAGACAAGCGAGCTACATACAACAGGGGGTGGCGCCATGACACCGATTCGAATCCGCGTTCTCACAGTGGTGTTCGCGCTGGCCCTCATGGTCCTCTCTGCGATCCCGGTGTCGGCGTCTCCCGGCGACGGAGGCTGGCTCCCCGCACCGACAAGCGTCCCTGGCGACGGAGCGTGGGAATAGCCGCGACCCCGTAGTTCCGCATACTGAGCGCGTGTCAGCCACCACCACCGACCGTCGTCAGCTCATCGAGATCGATGACGTCCAGTTCCTGTTCCAACACGGCTACCGCTTCGGCAAGGTGACATATGTCACACGCCTCCCCCTGAGCAAAAGCATGACCGTGTGGGCGCCGGGACATCTGTCCGCTGACGAGGTCCAAGCGGTCGTCCGTGGCGACAACCCTTGGATGCTGGAGTAGGTCCGGCCTGAGAGCCGTCGTCCAGCGCGTTCGCTCCGCCTCGGTCACCGCCGGCGACGAGCGCATCTCCGAGATCGGATCGGGTCTTCTGGTGCTGCTCGGCGTCGGCGCAGGCGATCGACCCGAGGACGGTGAGCGCCTCGCACGCAAGCTCGCGGCCCTTCGCATCTTCGAGGACGAGCGCGGGCGGCTCCAACTCACCGTTGTTGAGGCCGGCGGCGCCATCCTCGCGGTGCCCCAGTTCACGCTCTATGGCGACATCCGACGGGGTCGCCGGCCCGACTTCACGCACGCTGCACCGCCGGAGCGCGGGCGCCCGCTGTTCGACGCGTTCTGCGGCGCGCTTCGCGCGACCGGCGTGACCGTCGAGACAGGACGCTTCGGTGCGCACCTGCGGATCGCCATGGTGGCCGACGGACCGGTCACGATCGCTGCCTCGACCGATGGGTGGCCCGAGGGCGAGATCTAGGACGCGAAAGGGCCCGGCCGAAGCCGGGCCCTTCGCGTGGGTCGCGTGAGTCGCTACTTGTGGATCTGGACGTTCCCTCCGGTGATGGCGCCGTCGCCGTTCTGCGCGATGCCGTTCACCGAGATCCTGAAGATGTCGTTGCGTCCGGGCTCGCCGTTGTCCTCGACGTAGATGAGAACGGCCTCGCCGTTCGTGC
>JBKJTV010000138.1:0-3113 GCA_046589985.1 Candidatus Limnocylindria bacterium
TCTCCTCGCGGAAGCGGCGATGTCCGCCCGGCGTGCGCAGGAGCTCGATCTTTCCCGCATCGGCCCAACGGCGCAGGGTGTCGGGGTCCACACCGAGCATCCGGCTCGCCGCACCAAGGGTCAGCCACTCTGCCAATTCACCGCAAAACTACGCGAAACTAGTCGGCGGCGGTCGGCTCGATCTCGGCGGGACCCTCGGCCTCTTCGATGCGGCGATCGGCCTCGCGTATGTCGTAGCCGCGGAGTGGCGACCAGTAGGTGACACCGACCGCGACAGCCATGCAGCCTCCTGCGACCGCGAAGGCCGCCGATGATCCGGCGGCGGCCTGGATGGTGGACAGCAGCGCCGGCGAAGCCGCATTCGCGACGAGGATGATGGTGCGGAGCGAGCCGTTCACACGCCCACGCATCGCGGCGGGGACCTCGCGCTGACGGGGGACGAACGCATACACCATGTGTGCGGCCCACGCGAGCTGGCGTCCCCCGACCGCGGCGATGAGGAGCCTCCAGTCGCGTGTGAACGCGGCCGCGGCGGAAGCCACCGCAGCGACCGTTACGGCGCCGAGCATCGTCTGGCCGAGCGGGCGTCCGCGCGCGAGGAGCGGCGCGGCCACGGAGCCTGCGATGGTGAGCACTCCGGTGAGCGCGAGCGCGACGCCGATCGTCGCGGCGTCCAGGCCGTACTCCACGCTGAGCACGAAGAGCAGCAGCGTCTGGATGCCGACGCCGCCGAGATTCGAGATGAACATGAGGACGCACAACGCACGCAGGATCGGACTTCGCCAGATGAACGCGAAGCCCTCCCCGATCTCGCGAGTGACGTTCGCGGGTGCCAGCGACGCCGTCACGCTCGACCGCTCGAGCAGCGGAGGCATGAGCAGGAAGATGACGAAGGTGGGCAGGAAGGCGACCGCCGCGATCCAGAGCGCGGCGGCGTCCGCGGCGACGCCGCCCCCGAGCGCCGCGATCGTCGTCCCGGCGAGGAGCGGGCCGACGACACGAGCCGCGCGATCGGCGGAGAGGTACGCGGCGTTCGCGGTCGTGAGCTCGTTCTCCTCCACCAGCGAGGGCAGAACGCTGAAGTCCGCGGTCACGCCCCACAGCACCTCGACGGTGCCGAGCAGGAAGCTGACGACATAGAGCAGCTCCAGCGAGAAGAGACCGAACGTGACCGAGAGCGGGACCGTCGCCATGAGCACGGCGCTCGCGACGTCGCACCAGATGAGCAACAGGCGCTTGTCGGCGCGGTCGATGAGCGCTCCGGCCAACGCACCGAAGAAGACGTAGGGGACCATCTGCGTGACCCGCAGCAACGCGGCCGCGCCGAGCGAGTGCGTGATGTCGAGGACGAGGAGCGGCATGGCCAGCCGCGCGACCTCGCTGCCGACCGATCCAAGGCCGACCGACCCGATGAACAGGTTGAACCAGCGATGGCGGAACGGCCCTCGGCGCACCCGCCGAGGATATGGGCGCCCAGGAGCAGGGAGCTCACGGCTCGGCATGCTGTCTGCTGGTCAGAGGCACCAGCGGATCGGCCCACTACGGTGGGCGGAAGGAGAGAGCTCTTGGGTCAGGTCAACGTGAATCCCGGCGGATCGAGCGGCGACGGTGGCTTCAGCTCCGGAATGATCGTCGGCATCATCGTCCTCATCCTCATCGTCCTCGTGCTCGTGTTCTACGCAGGCCCGCAGATCATCAACGTGAACACGAACACGCGCTCCCTCGCTGACCTCTTCCTGGCTGCCTAGCGTGGACGGCACGGGCGGGGCCGGTCCTCCGGCCCCGCCCGGGTCGCGGTCACCTCATCATCTGTCGCATGCGCGTCCTCTTCCTCTGCACGCACAACAGCGCCCGCTCGCAGATGGCGGAAGGACTTCTTCGCGAGCTCGTCGATGATCGGGTCGAGGTCGCAAGCGCCGGTACGACCGCACGAGGCGTGCACCCCATGGCCATCCGGGCGATGGCGGAAGCCGGCATCGACATCTCTGCGCAGCGCAGCAAGACCGTGGACGACCTCAGCGGCGATTTCGACGTCGTCGTCACCGTCTGCGACACGAGCTGCCCGATCCCGCCCCGGCACCGGCTGCTCCTCCGCTGGAAGTTCCCCGATCCGTCGGCCGCCGGCGGCACCGATGAGGAGCGGTCGGCCGCCTTCCGGCGCGTCCGCGACGGCATCGCGTCGCGTGTCCGCGTCCTCGCGCGCCGGCTCGAAACGCTGGAGTCGGGATAACGCGACGGTCGCTGCGGAGTTGCGGTAGGTGATGACGTTCGTCGCGCGCAGCCTCATCGTCGCCCTCGTGCTGGCGTCGCTCGCCCTGCCGGCGAGCCAGGGCTCGCGTGCCTCCGCGGCGACCTGCGTCTCGTCGGTCGGTCCGGGCCTCGCGCCACCGGTGAGGCCGCCGGCGGGCCTGCCCGGATTCCACGCAGCTTGGTACGGGCAGAGCGGATACATGTCGCTCTGCGCGGGGGAGCGCAAGACCGCGACGGTCGCCTACTACAACTCCGGATCGTTCGGCTGGGTGCAGGGACGCCTGGGACAGGCCGCGTACCTCGGCACCTGGCACGAGGTGCCGGGCCAGGACCAGCCGAGCGTGCTCGGTGGCGATGGAGCGCGCGGGTCGCCGGCGACCGGTTGGCCGCGCCATGACCGCGTCGCCGTCCAACCCGCCGGCTATGTTGGCCCGGGCCAGGTCGCCTGGTTCCAGTTCGACGTTCAGGCGCCCGCGACCCCCGGGACATATCGCCTCGGGATCCGGCCGCTCATCGAGGGTGCCACGTGGCTCGAGGACTTCGGCGTGTTCTGGGAGGTCACCGTCCTCAATGCGGATGGGACCGCGCCGCGCGCGACGCCGTCCGGCGCAGCGAACGTGTTCTATGCGATCGGCGACGGCGTCAGCGCGCAGGACATCCAGGAGGTCCACGAAGGCGTGGACCGGGTGGCCGCGTACATCCGCGACACCATCGGAGGCGCGCTGCGGCGACCCGTCACGGTGCGCGTGTACGTCGGGACCAACGAGACGGTGTGCTGTCTCGCGGACCAGAACGGATTCCGCATCGTCGTGAACCACAAGACCTGGCGCACGCCGCCAGCGCCCGCACCCGACACCTGGTCC
>JBKJTV010000053.1:0-3080 GCA_046589985.1 Candidatus Limnocylindria bacterium
GCTGCTCGTCGCGGCGATCGCCGTCGTCATCCCTATCGTCGCGCTCTTCCCGTTCCGCGCACCGGGGGCCGCGCCCGAGCAGTCCACCTTCCGGCTCATGACCTACAACCTCCACCAGGGCTTCGACGTGGGCAACGTCCCGTCGCTCGACGCGCTCACGGACACGATCTCGCGTGAGGCGCCGGACGTGCTCGTCCTCCAGGAGGTCGTCCGCGGCTGGGTCATCGACCAGCAGCACGACGTGCTGAGCGTCCTCGCGGAGCGGCTTGGTATGCAATACGTGTGGCAGGGGAGCATCGGGGACCTCTACGGCAATGCGATCCTCAGTCGTATGCCCATCACCGACGTCCGCCGCGTCCTCTATGTGAAGGAGCCCGCGGTCCGGCACCAGCAGCGCGGCGCGCTCATGGCGCGTGTCTCCGGGGTGCTCGTCATCGTCACGCATCTGGACGAGCACGCCGACTCGAGCGACGTGCGGCAGCGGCAGGTGCGCGAGCTGCTGCGCGCCTGGGGCGAGACCTCGCCTGCGCTCATCGCGGGCGACCTGAACGCGCTGCCCGCCTCGCTCGAGATGGATCTTCTTGGGCAGTCCGGGTTCAGCGACCTCGCGCTGCAGGCCGGCGCGAACGAGGCCACTTTCCCCTCCGACAAGCCGGAGCAGCGCATCGACTACGTCTGGGGCGTCGGCCTCGCCGGCGCACAGGCCCACACCGTCGCATCGACCGCATCGGACCATCGCGCTGTCGTCGTGAACATTACCCGGACGACGCGCTGACCTAGCGGCGCGCCAGGCGCCACTCCTCGATGTTCCAGGTCGCGACCGACCAGACGTTGGCGCGGTCGCCGACGATCTTCGGTCCGAACGCGTTGATCCGCGCCTTCTCGTACAGCCAGATCGCCAGCACCTGCTCGTTCACGATCGCGTTCACACGCGCGTACGCCTCGCGCCTGCGCTGCTGATCGATCGTCCTCCCGGCACCGTCGAGCAGCCGGTCGATCTCGGGATCGCAGAAACGCTCGAAGTTGCTGCCGGCGCCCTTGTTCTGGCCGCTCGGGATCGCGTCACAGCGGTGGCGCTGGGCCAGGTACGCCTGCGGGTCCGTCGCGCCGCTCGACCCCAGCCCGAGGTTCGCCAGGACGACGTCGAACTCACCACGCTTCCGGGCTCCGCCCGAGGACCAGGCCGCGGTGAGCACGTTCGATGGGATGTTCCGGATCGTCGTCTCGATGCCGAGATCGCGCCAGCGGTCAGCGAGCACCTGCTCGATCTGCTCACGGAGCTTGTTGCCGGTCGTGCTCGTGATCGCGATCTTCGCTCGCACGCCCGCCTTCGTCCGGATGCCGTCGGCGCCGACGGCCCAGCCGGCTGCGTCGAGCAGGCGCCCGGCTGCGGCGGGATCGGCGCGCTCCTGGACGAGCTGTGGGTCGGCGCTCCAGCCGAGTGCGATCTCGGAGCGGCCGGGCACGGCGCGACCGCCGAGCAGCCGGTCGATGAGCTCCTGCTTCGGTGTCGCGAGCAGGAGCGCGCGCCGCACCGCCTGATCGCCAAGGACCGGATGCGGACGGCCGAGGTCAGGCTCACGCGGGTCGACGGTGTTGAACGAGAGCGCCTCCACGGTCGGTGATGGGGCGCTGTCCAACCGGATGCCCGCACGCTCGAGCTCGATCGCATCGGCCTCGGAGACGTTCAGGGCGACGTCGACCTCACCCGTGCGCAGCTGCGCCTTTGCCGCTTCGACCGACGGCACGAAGCGGAAGATCACGCGATCGAGCAGCGGCTTGCCGGAGGTCCGGTAGCGCTCGTTGCGCTCGGCGACGATCTGCTCGCCTGCGTTGAACGCGACGAAGCGGAAGGGACCGGTGCCGAGCGGTGCGCGTCCGTACGCCAGCCGCGCCGCATCGCCTTTGTCGCGGAGCAGATGCGCCGGCAGGATGGCGTCGAAGCGGGTGAGGTACCCGGCGTAGACCTGGCGGTACCGGACCACCGCGGTCCGGAGGTCGGGCACGGCGACGGCGGTGATGAGGTCGTAGCCCTCGCGAGAAGTGACCTTCGGATCGGTCATCACCGTCTGCCAGGTGTATCGGATGTCGTCACTCGTGAGTGGCGCGCCGTCCGACCAGACGAGCCCCTCGCGAAGCCGGTAGGTCACCTCCATCTCGGTCCCGACGAGCCGCACACCGCCGTTCGCGAGGTTCGGCACCCCGATCGCAAGCGCCGGTTCGGCGTCGCCCTCGGGGCCGAACCGGACGAGGCCTTCGACCGCGAGCGCGGTCACGGTCGCGATCGTCGCAGTGCCGGTCGAGTACAGGGGGTCGAGAGTGGCGGGTTCCTGCCACGCGAGGACGACGCTGCCGCCGGTCGGTTTCGGCGTATCGCCGATCGGGGTCTGTACACACGACGCGAGAAGCAGCGCGAAGCAGAGCGATGCTGAGATCGGACGCACGCGATCAGCCTACCGGTAGACTCAGTCGACGCGCGGGGCTTCCTCCGCGCATCGAGAGGGACGCCGATCAGCCAGCAGTTCGTCCACCTGCACACTCACAGTGAGTACAGCCTGCTCGACGGCCTGTCGCGACTGCGCGACCTCGTCGTGCGCGCGAAGGACCTCGGGATGCCGGCGCTCGCGATCACCGACCACGGCGCCCTCTACGGGGCGATCGACTTCTATCACCTCGCGAAAGCCGCGGGCATCAAGCCGATCGTCGGTGTCGAGACCTACATCGCCAGGAAGAGCCGCTTCGACCGGGACGCGAGATCAGAGGGGCACGGGCGGCCATTCCACCTCGTGCTGCTCGTCCGGGACTTCACCGGCTACCAGAACCTCGTCCGCCTCGTCACCGCGGCGCATCTCGACGGCTACTACTACCGGCCCCGGATGGACAAGGAGCTCCTTCGACAGCACTCGGAGGGCCTCATCGCGCTTTCGGCCTGCCTGCAGGGCGAGGTCGCGCGGGCCATCCAGGATGACGGCATCGACGCGGCCACCGTGGTCGCGAGGGAATACCTCGACATCTTCGGTGAGGGCAACTATTTCCTCGAGCTGATGGACCACGGCATCGAGGAGCAGCGCGCTGTGAAC
>JBKJTV010000148.1:0-5132 GCA_046589985.1 Candidatus Limnocylindria bacterium
AGGGCCGGAGCCGCAGCTCCGGCATGAGGACGAGCGACGGCCGAGCCGCGCGGCTACGGCCCCACAGCGGCTACGGGCCGACCGGAAAGCGCACGGTCCTGGTACCCCCCTACCATCCGGGCGGGTGAGGATCGCCTTCGCGGCCGCCGAGGTCGCCCCCTTCATCAAGGTCGGTGGCCTGGCGGACGTCGCCGGTTCGTTGCCACAGGCGCTCGCCTCCGCCGGCCACGAGGTGACGGTCTACCTGCCGCTGCACCGCGGCATCGATCGCGCGAAGCACGGCATCAGTGACGAGGGTCACGTCCGGTCGGTGCCGTATGGAAAGGCGAGCGCGCGCGTCGGCTACCCGGAGATCCGGCGCGACGGCGTGCGCACCGTGTTCGTGCGCAACGACCAGCGGATCGCGCGCGAGAAGCCCTACGGGTACCCGGATGATGACAAGCGGTACGCGTTCTGGTGTCGCGCCGTCGCGACCGACATCGCCGCCGGTCCTCCGCCCGACGTCGTGCACGCGCACGACTGGCACGCGGGCCTGCTCGTCCCGCTCGTCGGCCGACGCTCTGCGACCGTCTTCACGATCCACAACCTTGCGTACCAGGGAAAGACCAGGGCGATGGTGCTCGACGTCATTGGCGTGCGCTACTCACGCCTGCCGTTCGAGGCGCGCGGGGAGCTGAACCCGATGGCGCGCGGGATCGCCGCCGCGAGTGTCGTGAGCACGGTCAGCGAGCGCTACGCGCAGGAGATCCTCACCCCGGAGTTCGGTGAGGGTCTGCAGGGCCTCCTCGGTGAGCGCAAGCGCCAGCTGCACGGGATCGTGAACGGCATCGACACGTCGTTCTTCGATCCCGCGACCGATCGTCACATCGCCGCGACGTATTCGGTGGACGACCTGACCGGGAAGGCCGAGAGCAAGGCGGCGCTGCAGCGCGAGGTCGGGCTGCGCGTCGATCCGAAGGCGCCGCTGTTCGGGGTCATTGGCCGTCTGGTCGAGCAAAAGGGCATCGACCTCCTCACCGCCGTCGCGCCGACGCTCCTGCAGGCGGGCGCCCAGCTGGTCGTCCTTGGCACCGGTGACGCCTCGTACGAGGCGAAGTGGCGCGAGCTCGCGAAGGCGAACCCGGGCGGTCTCTCGCTGACGCTCGGCTTTGACGCCGCGCTCGCGCAGCGCATCTACGCCGGCTCCGACCTGTTCCTCATGCCTTCGCGGTTCGAGCCGTGCGGCCTCGGGCAGCTCATCTCGCTGCGCTACGGGACGATCCCGGTGGTGCACGCCGTCGGCGGACTGCGCGACACGGTCCGCGACATCGACGCTGGCCGTGACGGCAACGGCTTCTCCTTCGACCGATACAGCCCAGAGGCGTTCCAGGGCGCGCTCGATCGGGCGCTCGCAGCCCACCGTAAGGGTGGCCCGACCTGGGACGAGCTCCGCCGGCGTGGCATGCGTGAGGACCACTCCTGGGGCGCGTCCGCGAGGCGCTACGAGGCGCTGTACCGCACGGCCTCGGGGAGCCGGCGTTGAGCTCGATCGTCGAGCTCGAGGAGCTCATCGCGCGCCTGCCTCCGGAGACCAGGGGCGCGGCGCGGCGCATCTTCAAGGTCACGACGACCACCGGCACGCTCATCGCGCCGGCGGAGATGGAAGGCTGGATCACGAAGCTCTTCGGCTCACTCGCTGCGGTGCGCTCGCAGCAGATCGTGCGCGTCACGAACCTCGTGACGCTCGAGGGCGCGCTCTTCAACGAGCCCCGCGCACGGCGTCCCATTGAGGTGAAGGGCGGCGATGATGTCCGGAAGGTCATTGCCGACTCCGCGAACGATCCCTTCTGCAACGTCCAGACGGGGACACCGGCCGATCCCTTCGGCCGGATCGCCGGGCGATACGGGACGAGCGTCTCGAACGTCGCGAAGTACGACGGCTTCCACGGCGTCCTCGTGTTCAAGGAGCACGATCCGCTCGCGCCGGTGAGCCCGGAGGTCCTGGCTGACCACTTCGCGACCGCGCGCGCGTGGGCTCGCAAGGGGTTCGAAGCGGATCCCGCCGCCCGCTACTACTTCCTCATGTGGAACGCGCTCTGGCGCGCGGGCGGCTCGATCGTCCATGGCCACATGCAGATGACCCTCACGCGCGGCCTGCACTACCCGAAGATCGAGGCGCTTCGTCGCCAGTCGCTCGAGTACGCGGGCGAGTACGGGCGCGACTACTTCGAGGATCTCTGGGCGATCCACGAAGGCCTCGGGCTCGGTGCCGAGGTGGATGGCGCCCGTCTGATGGCCTACCTCGCCCCGATCAAGGAGCGCGAGCTCCTCATTGTCGGGAAGCCAGGCCAGGACGAATCGGCCCTCGCGCCGGCCATCGCGCGAGCCATCGCCACGCTGCGCGGCGAGGGCGTCGTGGCCCACAACCTGGGTGTCTACCTGCCTCCGCTCGCGCCCGACGGGAGCGACTGGTCCCGGTTCCCGCCGCTCGCCCGGATCGTCGACCGGGGTGACCCGGCGAACCGGACGAGTGACATCGGCGCGATGGAACTGTACGCCGCGAGCGTCATCGCGGCCGATCCGTTCCGTCTGGCGGACGCCCTCCGCAGCTGACGTGGACACGGCGCGCGCTTGTGTGACCCGTATGGGTGAGCGGACTGTACGGCCCATTCAACACCACTGCGCTATTGACGGTCACTCGCTCGCCTGCTTAGCCTCCAGCGCAGATGGCGGACGTTACCTTCGTCCCGCGTCGGGACTCGAGCTTCCGCGAGTTCCCGCCCGCGTCTGCGCAGCTCGCGGTCATCCTTCCGTTCTACGGCGACCTCACCGTGTGGATCCGCAAGCCCGGAGCGCTCGGCTGGCACTTCCCGGCCTCGAGCCGCCGCTCCGGCGAAACGATCATCGAGGTCGCGAAGCGCGAGCTCTGGGAGTCCGCCCGCGTCGTGACCTCGCGGCTCGACCTGCTCGGCGCGATCCGCCAGGACGTCCCGAAGCCCTCCACGGCGTACGTGTACATGTGCGACGCTGCGCATCTCCCGTGGTCGTACGAGCTTCCCGAGGGCGTGGACGAGATCGGCGTGTTCAGGACGCCGCCCGCGCCCACGGCATCTGAGTGGAGCCAGACCGTCCTGGAGTACGCGCTCCGAGCGCGCCGCCTGGGCCTCCGCTAACCCCGGACAGGCCCCCGCGCTGGCGACCGATCCCGTGGCTCCTCACGCTCGTCGTTCCGTTCGTCGTCTTCGGCTTCACCGCCGCGCGCCTCGCGCGCGCGCTCGGTCTCGCGGCCCCGGTCGGCGGCATCACCGCGGAGGAGCTGTTCGTCCGCTCGCTGCTCGTCGACGTGCCGCTCATCACCGGCACGCTCCTCCTCGCCCGCTGGCTGCTGCGCGCGAGCCCCGCCGACCTCGGCCTCGGCCGGCCCCGGCTCGCCTACTTCCGCTACGGGCTCATCTTCGGCTTCGGGCTCTTCCTCGCGAGCATCGCGATCGGGCTCGTGCAGGCCGCGGCGGTGGGAAAGGAGCAGCAGGCGATCGCGCAGGCGCTCCTCGGGCACCGTGGGCTCCAAGCACTCGCGCTCGATCTTGTTGCCGTCGCCGTGCTCACCCCGGTCGCGGAGGAGCTGCTCTTCCGCGGCGTGTTCTTTGGCGGCGTGCGCCAGCGGCTTCCGTTCATCCCCGCCGCCCTTGCGACGACCGCGCTCTTCACGATCGTTCACGAGCCGCAGGCCTGGCCTGGCGTCTTCGTCCTCGGCTTCGGTCTGGCACTCGCCCGTGAGCGGACGCGCACGCTGTGGGCCCCGATCGTCGCGCACGCCACGGTGAACGGACTACCGCTGCTCCTCCTCGCCGCCGGGGGCTGACGCGGCTCCTCCGCGCACGCGGTCGAGGACCGTCGTGTGGATCTCTTTTGTCAGCTGATCGATCCGCTGGGCCAGCTCGGCGACGCGCTGCGTCACGTCGGTGTTGAGCTTCAGGAGATCGAGGCTCTGCTTCGCGAGAGCTTCGCGGTGCATCGCGTCCGCTTCCGAGAGCACGCTGTCCCGATCGGCCTGACGCGTCTGCGCCAGCAGGATGAGCGGAGCGGCGTACGCGGCTTGCAGGCTGAACGCGAGATTCAGGAGGATGAACGGGTAGGGATCGTAGGTCGCGACCGCGGTCGCATTGATGAAGATCCAGACCATGACCATGAGGGTCTGGCCGATGAGGAACCGCGGGGTCCCGAAGAAGCGCGCGAAGGACTCGGCCAGCTGCCCGAACGTCGTCGAGCCGAACGGTGAGGCAAGGTGCGCGTGGGGGGCGTGGAAACGCAGATGGCTCATGGGTCATCCTCCAGGTCGCGATCTGCCGCGATGCTAGGCGCCCGGACTGGCCCGACAGCTAGTGGAGCGCCTCGCGTAGCGCGCGCGCGAGCTCCGCGGGTGTGAGGCCGTCCCCGAGGTACGACTCGCCGATGCGGATCTCGAAGTGGAGGTGCGGTCCGCCCTCGGGATAGCCGCTCGAGCCGACCCAGCCGATGACGTCGCCGGCCCGCACGCGGTCACCGACCGTGATCGGGCCGACGCTCTCGAGGTGCGAGTAACGGGTCACGAGCCCGCGCCCGTGGTCGATCCAGACCTGGCGTCCGCGGATGCGATCGAGCGTCCGCTCGGGGGTCCGTCCGAGCGCGACGGCCTCTGCGAGCGCGGCGGCGCGCTCCTCGTCCGTCCAGTCGGTGAACGCGCGGTCGGCGCGTACGACCTGGCCGTCGGCGGCCGCAATGACGGGCGTGCCCGCGTCGACGGGGAAGTCGATGCCTTCGTGGATGCCGGCGCGGTAATCGCGCGCCGCTTCCGGGAGCAGCTCGCTCTCGTTCGGTACTTCCCGTCCCGCGATCGGCACCCGCAGTGGCCGGATCTGCGTCTCTCCGCGCGAGCCGCGACCCACGCCGGGGTCTGCAACACCTCCGTCGACGAGCGGCGGCGCGGTGAAGGTCGGTCGCGGCGATGGGGGTACCGTCGCCGAGACCCCCGGCGGGCCGAGCGGCGCCGCTGCGGCGAGACCGAGGATCAGCGCGAAGCACGACAGGCCTGCAAGCGCGAGCGGTGCCCTCATATACTCCACGAGGCTAGAGCGACGACCTTTAAGTCCGGTCCTGAGAGGCCGGGAAGGAAG
>JBKJTV010000277.1:0-5282 GCA_046589985.1 Candidatus Limnocylindria bacterium
TCGGGACGCTCTGCGCCGCGTTCCCGTTCCTCGACACACCGACGGTCCTGGCGGCGCTCTCCGAGGAGTTTGCGGGCCGGCACCCTGAGGCGGTCGCCTCGAACGAGCGCGCGTTCGGCCGAGGCGCCGCCGAGCTCGAGGAGCTCCACGGCATCGGCCGCGCCGAAGGCGACCTGCCGTCCGCCCGCGCCGAGCCTGCCTACGGGTACCTCACGCAGCCGGTCGGCGGGATCATCACGGCCCCGGGCAGCACCGCGTGGAACGACCTCTCCGCCTCGCGCACCGGCCTGCTGCCGGTCCTCGACCGCGCGAAGTGCATCCACTGCGGCGTCTGCGACCTCGTCTGCCCGGACTTCTGCCTGGTCTGGGGCGACGGCGAGGTCGGCGGCACGTTCGAGCGCGAGCTCATGGGCGTGGACTACCGCTACTGCAAGGGCTGCCTGCGCTGCGTCGAGTCGTGCCCGACCGGTGCGCTCGCCACGGAGACCGAAACGCCCGGCCTGGCCGACAGGCTCCGCGTTCCGAGCTTCCCCGGGCTCGTCGCCTGAGCTGGATGGCATGACGACCGAAACGCGCCCCGCCCCCGCCGCCGCGCAGCTGCCCGCGGGCACCGCCGCGCAGAAGCTCGCGTTCCACAGCGGCAACGAGGCCGCGGCGCTCGCCGCGCGGGACATCGGCTTCCACGTCATGGGGTACTTCCCGATCACGCCCTCGACCGAGGTCGCCGAGAACCTCTCGCGGATGCAGGCCGAGGGCGGGCACGAGATCGTGATGATCGCGGGCGACGGCGAGCACGGCGCCGCTGGCATCTGCTACGGCGCGGCGCTGGGCGGCGGCCGGGTGCTCAACGCGACGAGCTCGCAGGGTCTGCTCTACGCCCTCGAGCAGCTCCCGGTCCAGGCGGGCACGCGGGTGCCGATGGTCCTCAACCTCGCCGCGCGCGCCGTCTCAGGGCCGCTCGACATCCGTGGCGATCACTCCGACCTCTACTACACGCTGAACACCGGCTGGATCGTGCTCTGCGCCCGCGACCCGCAGGCGGTCTACGACCTGAACTTCGCTGCGGTGCGGATCGGCGAGCATCCCGCGGTGCGGCTGCCGGTGCTCATCGCCTACGACGGCTTCATCACGAGCCACCAGAAGCGCCGGATCCAGGTCTTCGACGACCCCGCCGCGGTCCGCGTGTTCCTCGGCGAGCGGCCGGCGTTCCCGACCCCGCTCGACATCGAGCACCCAGCGACCTTCGGCCCGTACATGAACGACCCTGACCTCATCAACAACAAGGTGCAGCTCTCGGAGGCGATGGAGGCCGCGCGGCGCGTGATCCCGGCGGTCCTCGACGAGCTCCGGGCGATGACCGGCCGGTCCTACCCGGTGCTCGACGCCTACCGTATGGAGGACGCCGACGCCGCGGTCGTGCTCATCAACTCGTCCGCCGAGACCGCGAAGGAGACGGCCGACGAGCTGCGCGCGAAGGGCGAGCGGGTCGGCGTGCTCTCGCCGAACGTGCTGCGACCGTTCCCGGCCGAGGAGTTCCGCCGTGCGCTGCGCCCCGTGCGCGCGGCGACGGTCGGCGACCGTGCCGACTCCTATGGCGCTGGCGGCGGGAACCTCTCGCTCGAGGTCCGCGCGGCGCTCCAGCTCGATCCGGAGAACCGCACCCGCGTCCTCTCGCGGGTCTACGGCCTCGGCGGCAAGGACTTCTACGCGGCCGACGCGGCGCGGTTCTTCGCCGACACGCAGGACGCAGCGGCGACCGGGCGCATCGCCCTCCCGTTCGCTTACCACGGCGCGACGCCGGGCGACCCCGACCGCGCGCCGCGACCCGGCCTCCCGCCGATCCCGGTGGCAGAGGTCTCGCGCGGCATGGCGCACGTCCGCCGCGACGAGGTCACCGGCCGACTCGCTGTGGAGCTCGAGCCGCTCTGGAAGATGACCGCGGTCCCGGGCCGCATCGCGCCCGGCCACGGCGCCTGCCCCGGCTGCGGCATCCTGCCCACGCTCCGCCAGGTCGACCGCGTCCTCGAGGGCGACCTCGTCGTGCTCTTCCAGACCGGCTGCGCGATGGTCGTGACGACCGGCTATCCGAAGACCGCGCACCGGGTGAACTACGTCCACAACCTCTTCCAGAACGGCGCGGCGACGCTCTCGGGCCTCGTCGAGGTCTACCACGAGCGGGTGCGGCGCGGCGAGCTGCCCGCCTCGAAGGACATCACCTTCGTCATGATCAGCGGCGACGGCGGGATGGACATCGGCATGGGCGCGGCGCTCGGCGCCGCGCACCGGAACCACAAGATGATGATCCTCGAGTACGACAACCAGGGCTACATGAACACCGGCGCGCAGCTCTCGTACTCGACGCCGTTCGGCCACCGCACCTCGACGAGCGAGGTGGGCGCGAAGCTCGCCGGCAAGCGCTACCACCACAAGGACACCGCGCAGCTGTTCGCCGCGTGCAACCTGCCGTACGTCTTCACCGCGAGCGAGGGCTACCCCGAGGACCTCATGCGCAAGGTCGCGAAGGCGCAGTGGTACGCGAAGCGTGAGGGCCTGGTGTACGGCAAGATCCTCTCGTTCTGCCCGCTCAACTGGCGGACGACCGACGACGCCGCGCAGCCGGTCCTCCAAGCCGCCGTGGACTCCTGCTTCTTCCCGCTCTACGAGGTCGAGCACGGCCACACCACGATCACCTACGACCCCGACGCGACCGGCCGCCGCCGCCCGGTGGGCGACTGGCTCGGGACCATGGGCAAGACGCGCCACCTCCTCGCGCCGGCGAACGCCGAGGTCGTGCAGGGCATCCAGGACGAGGCTGACCGCCGCTGGCGGCGGTTGCGGGCCATGCACGAGAACCCGGACCTGTAGCCGCCATGTCGAAGATCATCGAAGCGCGCCGGCTCACCCCGGTCACCAAGCTCTTCCGCCTCGACGCGCCGCTCATCGCGGCGTCGGCAAAGGCGGGGCAGTTCGTCATGCTCCGCGTGCGCGAGGGGGGCGAGCGCATCCCGATCACCGTCGCCGACTACGACCGCGCCGCGGGGACGCTCACGATCGTCGTGCAGGAGGTCGGCGCCACGACGAAGCGGATCTGCGCGCTCGAGGCGGGCGAGGAGATCCTCGACGTCGTCGGGCCGCTCGGCATGCCGGTGGAGATCGCTCCCGGCGGACATGTCTGCGGCGTCGGCGGTGGCTTCGGCTCCGCCGCACTGCTCTGCCTCATGCGCGAGCTCTCGGAGCGCGGCGATACGACCACCGCGATCGTCGGCGCACGCACGAAGGACCTGCTCATCCTCACCGACGAGCTGAGAGCGATCTGCACGAACGTCGAGGTCTGCACCGACGACGGCTCGGCCGGAGCCAAGGGGTTCGTGACGCAACGCCTCGCCCAGCTCATCGCCGGCGAGGGACCCGGGCGGCCCGACACCGTCGTCGCCATCGGCCCGATGGTCATGCTGCGCGCCATCGCGGAAGCCACCCGCGGGCCCGGCGTGAAGACGCTCGTCTCGCTCGACCCGCTGATGGTGGATGGCACGGGCATGTGCGGCGGCTGCCGCGTCATCGTCGGCGGCGAGACCCGGTTCGCCTGCGTCGACGGACCGATCTTCGACGCCCACGAGGTGGACTTCGCCGTGGCGATGCGCCGGAGCAAGCAGTACGTGCGCCAGGAGCAGGAGGCCGTTGAGCGCCTCGCCTGCGCCGCGACGGCGGAGGCGCGCTGATGCCGGTGAAGCGCGCGGAGAAGACGCCGATGCCGGTCCGCGGGCCGCTGGTGCGCGCGCACGACTTCCTCGAGGTCAACCAGGGCTACACCGTCTTCCACGCCGCCTTCGAGGCCGAGCGGTGCCTCCGCTGCCAGGACCCGGTGTGCATCACGGGCTGCCCGGTGGGGATCCCGATCCCCGACTTCATCCACGCCGTGGCCATCGGTGACATGGCTGGCGCGGCGAAGATCCTCCGCACCGCGAACCCGCTGCCGGCGATCTGCGGACGGGTCTGCCCGCAGGAGTCGCAGTGCGAGGCCGAGTGCAGTCTGGGTCTGCGCCTCGCACCGGTGGCGATCGGCCACCTCGAGCGTTTCGTCGCCGACTGGGAGCGCGCGCAGGCGCCGGCCGCCGCGACCAGGCCGACGCGCGCCGAGAAGATCGCGGTCATCGGCTCGGGTCCCTCAGGGCTCGTCTGCGCCGGCGAGCTCGCCCGGCTCGGCTACCCGGTCACGATCTACGAGGCGCTCCACGCGCCGGGCGGCGTGCTCCGCTACGGCATTCCTGAGTTCCGGCTGCCCAAGGCGATCCTCGACTGGGAGATCGACATCCTGAAGGCGATGGGCGTCGAGATCGTCTGCAACGTCGTCATCGGCAAGACGCTGACGCTCGACGAGCTCTTCGGCCGGCTCGGCCACACCGTCGTGTTCGTCGGGACCGGCGCGGGGCTGCCGCAGTTCCTCGGCATCCCGGGCGAGGACCTCAACGGCGTGATGTCCGCCAACGAGTTCCTCACGCGGATCAACCTCATGCGCGCCTACGACTTCCCCGAAGCGGACACGCCGGTGAACGTGGGCAGGCGCGTCGCGGTCATCGGGGCGGGGAACACCGCGATGGACGCCGCGCGGACCGCGCTCCGCATGGGCGCCGAGGAGGCGATGATCGTCTACCGGCGCAGCGACAAGGAGATGAGCGCCCGCGTGGAGGAGTACGGCCACGCGGTCGAGGAGGGCGTCCGCTTCCACTGGCTCACCAGCCCGCTCGAGGTCGTGGGGAGCGCCGACGGCTGGGTCACCGGCCTGCGCTGCCAGCGGATGGAGCTTGGCGAGCCGGACGCGTCGGGACGGTCGCGCCCGATCCCGATCCCCGGAGCGGAGGTCGTCATCCCGGTGGACAACGTCGTCCTCGCGATCGGGACGACCCCAAACCCGCTGCTCTCCCGGACGACCTCCGGTCTCCTCACGACCAAGGACGGCTGCCTCGTCGCCGACGAAGCGACGGGGCTCACGGCGATGCCGCTCGTGTTCGCCGGCGGGGACGCCGTCACCGGCGCCGCGACGGTGATCCTGGCCGCCGGCGCGGGCAAGCGCGCCGCGCACGCGATCCACGAGGCGCTCGTCGCACGCTCACGACAGCGCGAGTCGACGGAGGTCAGGCCAGCAGCGACGGCTCACTGACCAAGCGCAGACCCCCAACTTCATCCGGTGAGCTACCCCAAGATCAGGAGAGTGGAGTTCGACCAATGACGACGCGGGTCTCGGCTGGGGAGGGAGGATCAGCAGAGAGCATTCGCTCGGGGTT
>JBKJTV010000028.1:0-5320 GCA_046589985.1 Candidatus Limnocylindria bacterium
CACGCCACGCTCGGCGAGTGAGCTGTCGGAGGCCAGCTTCTGGATGAGCTCGAACGCATCCGGCACGGTGAGCGTGATCTCGATGAGCCGGACACCGCCCTCGATCATGGCCAGGGCTGCGCGCTCCGCCTCCTCCGGCGTTGCGGTGCGGATGACAGCGACGAGGCGGTCCTCGCCGAAGATGCGGAGGAGCTCGCGGCGGGAGACCAGCGGCCGGGCGAGTGTCATCGACCAGATGGTAGTGGCGCAGGTCGAGCCCAGCGCCCAACGGCACCGCTCTGGTCGGGTGGCCCATGATTCCGCGCAGATGACGGCCGTGAGTGTCGAAGATACCGAGTACCCGGACATCCGCGCGGCGGTCGGCGAGATCTGCGCCGGCTTCGGAGACCCCTACTGGCGCGAGCTCGACCGTGTGCGCGGCTACCCGACCGAGTTCGTCGACGCGCTCACGAAGGCGGGCTGGCTCGCGGCGCTCATCCCCGAGCAGTACGGAGGTAGCGGGCTCGGCATCGCCGAGGCCAGCGTCATCCTCGAGGAGATCCAGCGCCGCGGCGGTAACGCCGCAGCGTGCCATGCCCAGATGTACATCATGGGGACGTTGCTCCGCCACGGCTCGGAGGAGCAGAAGTCCCGTTACCTGCCACCGATCGCGTCGGGCACGCTGCGCCTCCAAGCCTTCGCCGTGACGGAGCCGACCGCCGGCAGCGAGACGACGCGGATCCAGACGACGGCGGTGAAGCGCGGCGACCGCTACATCGTGAACGGGCAGAAGATCTGGACGAGCCGGTTCGAGCAGTCCGACCTCATGCTGCTCCTCGCCCGCACGACACCGTACGACGAGCTCGCGGACAAGACCCGCGGACTCTCGGTGTTCCTCGTCGACATCCGTGCCGCGGGAGGCGCCATCGAGGCACGGCCGATCGAGACGATGATGAACCACAACACGAACGAGCTCTTCATCCGCGATCTGGAGATCCCGGCGGATGACCTCATCGGCGAAGAGGGCCAGGGCTTCCGCTACATCATCGACGGCTGGAACGCGGAGCGGATCCTCATCGCGGCCGAGTGCGTCGGCGACGCGCGTTGGTTCATCCAGCGTGCCGCGGCGTATGCGAAGCAGCGCATCGTGTTCGGTCGTCCGATCGGTCAGAACCAGGGCGTACAGCTCCCGCTCGCGCGCGCGCACGCCAATACCGAGGCCGCGGATCTCATGCGTTGGAAGGCGGCACGGCTCTTCGACGCCGGCAAGCCCTGCGGCCCCGAAGCGAACATGGCAAAGCTCCTCGCGTCCGAGGCGTCGTGGGAGGCGGCCAACGTGTGCCTCGACACCCATGGCGGCTTTGGCTTCGCGACCGAGTACGACATCGAGCGGAAGTTCCGTGAGACGCGTCTCTACAAGATCGCGCCGATCAACAACAACCTCGTCCTTGCCTACGTCGCCCAGCACGTCCTCGGACTTCCGAAGTCGTACTGATGTCGTGCCCCTGATGCACCCGCTCCTCCCTCTCAACGGCATCCGGGTCGTCGCGCTCGAGCAGGCCGTTGCGGGCCCGCTCTGCACCCGGCATCTCGCGGACCTCGGCGCGGATGTGGTGAAGATCGAGCGCCCCGGCGGCGGTGATCTCGCACGGCGCTACGACACCGTCGTGAACGGTCAATCCACCTATTTCGTCTGGTTGAATCGCGACAAGCGCAGCATCGCGCTCGATCTCGCGCGAGCTGAGGACCGCGATGTCTGCATCGCGCTCCTTGCGCGCGCCGACGTCTTCGTCCACAACCTGGGACCCGGTGCGGTCGACCGGCTCGGGTTCGGCTGGGAGACGCTCCACGCGCGCTGGCCGCGGCTCATCTCGTGCGCGATATCGGGCTACGGCTCCGAGGGGCCGTACCGCGATCGCAAGGCGTACGACCTCCTGATCCAGGCAGAGAGCGCGGTCACGGATGTCACGGGCACGCCCGGGTCGCCGGCGAAGGTCGGGATCTCCATCGCCGACATCGGCGCGGGCCTCTACGCGTGCACCTCGATCCTCGCTGCCCTCCGCTTGCGCGACGCGGATGACGAGGGGCGCCGCATCGACGTGTCGCTCTTCGACTGCCTCGCGGAATGGATGACGGTCCCCGCATACCACCAGATGTACGGCGGGGGGCCTCCGCCTCGTACCGGTGTCCGTCACGCCACGATCGTCCCGTACGGCCCGTATGCCTGCGCCGACGGTGAGGTCATGCTCGCGGTGCAGAACGAGGGTCAATGGGATCGCCTCTGCCGCAACGTGCTCCGCAGACCCGCGCTCGCGGCGGATCCGCGGTTCGCGACGAACGAGCTGCGCGTCCGTGCACGCGAAGCGCTCGAACCGCTCATCGAGGAAGCGCTGCGTCCGCTCTCGCGCCAGGTCGCCGAGGAGCGTCTGAGTGAAGGCGACGTCCCGTTCGCCTCGCGCAGTACCGTCGCGGACCTCGTCGCACACCCGCAGCTCGAGGCGCGCGCGCGCTGGGCCAGGGTCGCGACGCCGGGCGGCGAGGTGCGGGCACTCCTCCCGCCGTTCAACATCGGCGGTGCGCCGCCGCCGATGGGTGCAGTGCCTGCGCTCGATCAGCACGGCCGGCAGTTCCGACGTGAGGTCCGCGAGTGAGCAGCGCGGAGAAGCTGCGCAACGCGCCCCCCCGCACGTGGCTCTTCGTGCCGGCGCTCCGCGCGCCCGAGTGGCTCCCGAAAGCAAAGGCGACCGGGACGGACGCGATCATCGTCGATCTCGAGGACGCGACCGCGCCAGATGAGAAGGAGCGCGCGCGAGAGGTGGTGCGCGGCCTCTCTCTCGGCGGCGAGTCGCCGTGGATCTTCGTGCGCGTGAATTCGGCCCCCGACCTGCGGCTGGGCGCGGACGTCGCCGCGGCAGCCCGGGCCGGAGCGAGCGGCGTCGTCCTGCCGAAGGCGTCAAGCGCAGAGGATGTGCGTCTGGTGCCGGCGCAGGCGGGCGCGATCCTCGTGCAGGTCGAGACGGCGCGCGGCGTCCTGCGCGCCCTCGAGCTCGCCGAGGCCGACCCGCGCGTCATGGGGCTCGGCTTCGGCGGTGAGGACCTCTCGGCGGACCTCGGCGTCGCGCGGACGCGGGACATCGGTGAGTTCGCGACCGCGCGCGCTCTCGTCGCCCTCGCGGCGGCCGCAGCGGGCGTCTCCGCGATCGATACGCCCTGGTTCGAGCTCGCCGATCCGGACGGCGCCGGGCGCGAAGCGCGCGCCGCGCGCCAGCTCGGCTTCACCGGGAAGTTCGTCATTCATCCGTCGCACGTCGCCGCGGTGAACGCGGCATTCACGCCCGACGAGCCGGAGACCGAGCGGGCCAGGCGGATCATCGAGGCGTTCGAGGCCGCAGTGTCGGATGGGAGCGGCATCGCGAAGCTCGACGGCCGCATGATCGACAGGCCCGTGGTCGTCGCGGCGCGGCGCGTGCTCGCAGGCGCGGAGCGGGGGAGGCGGTCATGAGTGAGGCACCCGAGGGTCGCTGCTTCGAGGACTACGCGGTCGGCGACGTCCACCGGCATCCGGTCGGCCGGACGATAACCGAGACCGACAACATCTGGTTCACGAACCTCACGCTGAACATGAACCCGATCCACTTCGACGCGCACTACGCGTCGCAGACGGAGTTCAAGCGCCCGCTCGTGAATTCGTGCTTCACGCTCGCGCTCGTCACAGGCATGAGCGTCATGGACATCCAGCACGCGTTCGCGAACCTCGGGTGGGACGAGGTGCGGCTGCCCGCGCCCGTCTATCACGGCGACACGCTCTACGCGGAGAGCGAGGTCATCGAGACGCGCGAGTCGCGCTCGCGGCCAGACGTCGGGATCGTGAAGGTGCGCACGAGCGGCTACAAGCAGGACGGGACCGTCGTCATCACCTTCACGCGCACGGTGATGCTCTACAAGCGCGCCCATGTCCCGAAGCGTCCGCGGCCGGTCCCAAGGACCTGACGTTGACGCGCTCACGCGCGGCGGCGGTCGAGCTCGCGTCCTTCTGCGCGGACCTGCGCTGGGACGCGCTACCGCCCGAGGCGCGGGGACGGACGAAGGAGCTCGTGCTCGACCTCATCGGCGTCGCGCTGCGCGGGAGCGTCGCGGAGTCCAGCCGAGCGGTCCAGGGATACGTCGCGACGCAGCCCCGCGGTCGGGCGATCGTCCTCGGCACCGGCCTCGCGAGCGGCGCGCCGTGGGCCGCACTCGCCAACGGGACGGGCGCGCACTCGACGGAGCTGGACGATGTGACTCGCGAGTCCTCTCTGCATCCCGGCGTCGCGGTCATCCCCGCGGCGCTCGCAGTCGCTCAAGAGCGTGACGCGACGCCAACGGCGTTCCTCGAGGCGGTCGTCGCCGGCTACGAGTTGACGATGCGGGTCGGCAACGCGCTCGGTCCGGCCTCCGCGTACCGGCGCGGGTTCCATCCGACCGGTGTCGCCGGCGTGTTCGGGGCAGCGGTCGCGGCGGGGCGGCTGGCGGGTCTGGACGCCGACGCGCTCACACATGCGATCGGCATCGCGGGCACGATGGCGTCGGGGTCGATCGAGTACGTCACCGCTGGCACGTGGACGAAGCGCTTGAACCCGGGCTGGGCCGCGCACGCGGGCATCGTCGCCGCGGGCCTCGCAGCCGCGGGTTTCACCGGTCCCGCGACGGCGCTCGACGGCCCCCATGGTCTCCTCACCGGCTACACCGACGAGCCACTGCCGGAGCTCCTTACTGCGGACCTCGGCGGCCCGCTGCAGGTCATGAAGGTGACGATCAAGCCGTACGCCTGCTGCCGCTACACGCACCCGCTCATCGACGGCGTCCTTGCGCTCCGAGCGGAGTACGGCATTGCGCCGGAGGACGTGGAGCGCATCCGTCTCGGCGTCCTCTCGGGCGGCGCGCTCCTGATCGCCGAGCCGATCGAGCGCAAGCGCGAGCCGATGAACGTCGTCGACGCACAGTTCAGCGCCCCGTTCGGCACCGCGGTCGCGCTCGTGTTCGGGAAGGCAGGACTCGCGGAGCACTCCGAGCAGGCGCTCGCCGATCCGCGCGTCCGTGCGCTCATGTCGCGGACGGATTGCGTGCGCGATCCGTCGCTCGACGCGACATATCCGGCGAAATGGGAGGGCTCGGTCGAGATCGTGCTGCGCGACGGCCGCAGCGTGCGGAAGCACGTCGAATTCGCGCTCGGCGAGCCGGAGAACCCGATGTCACACGACGCCCTCGTCGAGCGCTTCGTCGAGCTCGCCGGAGCACGGCTGGACACCGACGCCGCGCGATCGCTCGCGGAGCGTCTCCTGCGTCTCGGCGCGGAGCCGGA
>JBKJTV010000049.1:0-8350 GCA_046589985.1 Candidatus Limnocylindria bacterium
GCCGGCTCCGCCGCCTCCGCCTGCGCCGGTCGTTCCGCAGGGGATCTACTACGTGACCGAGGTCTACGTCGCGGACGTCGTCACGGTCTCCGGGCCCCTGACCACCTACAGCACGGCGACCATAGCCGACACACCTGGCAGCTACGCCCGCGTCGCCGACACTGTGGGCACCGGTGCATCCAGCCAGTACGACGGTGCGGCGTTCAACGGCCGCGCATCCCTCGGGGACGGGCGGCCCGTCGCTGGCACGTATTACGAGAACTTCGTCATCTCGAACGGCAGCTTCGTGCCGGTGAGCGTGGTGTTCTTCCAGGACGACGCTGCCCTCGCTGTCGCGCCCGCCCCGACACCCGCCCCGACGCCCGCCCCGATCGTGCCGACCCCCGCGCCGACGGTCCCGCCGCTGCCCGTGCCGACCTCGACGTCCACACCTGCACGGACGCCGCCGCCGGCGCCGGGACCCGTGGCGCGCATCGATCCGATCGAAGAGCCGCCGCCCGCGTCGTCGGCGCCGCGCCGTACTCCGGTGATCCGACCCGGTATCGCGGCATCGCCGCTCGGCGACATCGCGTTCTCGCTCGAGGTGCTCCGCGGCAGGTCGATCGCGCTCTGGTTCCGGGCCGTCGTGGATGGCGTGACGGTCGCGGTGTCGAGCTGGCGCGTCGTCTCGGGCGACCACGTCGCACTCGGTCCGGCGAGCGGCGGCCGTGACGATCCGCTCCGCGCACGCTGGGACGTCACGACGCCACCTGGTGCGAGCTGGGTGCTGCGCGTCGAAGCGACCCTTGTCGTCGACGGAATCTCCTATCCGGCTGCCGGCGATGTCGCGGTCCTCGTGCGGTCGCCTGCGCTCATCCGATGAACCGGCGGAACGTCAGCCTTGCCGCCGCGGTCCTCGCGGGCATCCTGTCCGCCGTCCTGTACTACGCGAGCGCGCAGCGGCTGTCGGTCGTCATGACCGCGCGCGATGTCGAGGCGACGACCCCGCTCGTCGACGGTGATCTCGTTCTCCGCGCGTTCCCCGCGGACACCGTCCCGGCCGGCGCCCTGCGCGAGCCGGGCGCCGCGGTCGGCCGCTTCCTGCGCGCACCTCTCGGTGCGGGACAGCTCGTCCTCGCGGGCTCCCTCGCGGACGACGCCGCGGTCTTCGCGAGCGGCATCCTGCCGCCGACCGGGATGCGGGCGATCGCGCTCCCGGTGAGTGCATCGACCGCGCTCGGCGGTGCGCTCGCGCCGGGCCTGCGGGTCGACGTCATCGCCGTCCCGATCAGCGGGAAGGCGCCGGCCTCGCGCACCGTCGAGCTCGTCGCGTCGCGCGCGGTCGTGCTCGACGTGCGGAGCGAGAACGGGCAGGCGCTGCGGCCGCAGGCACGCGGCGCGCTCGATCGCCTCGGCAGCATCGTCATCGCCATCGCGCCAAGTGACGAGCTCCGCATCGCGGAGCGCATCTCGACGAGCACGTTCGTGATCGCATTCGCGCCGCGATGATGTCCATCCGGCTCGTCGGTGGGCCGGCCGCCGACATCGACCTCGTGCTCGTTCGCGCTGCGGTCCGGATCGTCCGCGCGGACGGCATGCTCTGGTTACAGGTCGCCGCGGCAGCGCGTGCGGAGCTTCGCCGCGATCTCGCTCTGGCCGGCATCGGCATCGTCGACGAGGACGCGCCGATACCGCGTCCCGAGCTGGTGCCGTCGCTCGGGCTGGACCTCTCACCCGCGAACGAGCCGGCGATCGAGATCCTCTCGCTCCGGCCGCTGCCGCTCGCCGAATCGACGGCGCGCGTGCTCGGCAGGCGATCCCTGCGACGACTCATCCCGGCGTACCGCCTGTCACGGGAGAGCGCGTGCCGCGACCTTCTTCGGGGAATGGACGAGCTCGCGTGGTGGGAGCGCCGTGCGTGGCTCGCCCCGGGTGCCCTGCGCCTCGCCGGCGTGCGGCGCTCGTTCCGGCCGATCGTCTTCGATCGCGCGGCGCTGGCATCACCGCGTCCGGGGGGCGTCATTCACACGCACGAGGGCGCGCTCACGCGATGGGCGTTCGGATGAGCGTCCGCGGGCGGCTCGATCGCCTCATCGGTCCGTACGCCCTGTTCCTGTTGCGGGAGGCAACGGGGCGGAGCGATCCTCTTCCGCACATCGTGCCGACTCCGCCGGCCGCGCTCGCGCCGGGAGCGACGGTCGCTTTCTGGTCGCTCGGTGCAGGCGTCGGGACGTCCACGGTCGCCGCGCTCGTGGCTCATCGCTCCACGGCGGCTCGCTCACCCGCGCTCCTCGTCGACCTCGATCGACACGCGCCCGCCCTCGCGCTCCGCGCGGGCGTGCAGGCAGCGACGGTGGCGGACGCGCTCCTGCGTCCCGGGCGGGAGCACGAGCTTGTCTCGCGCTGGGATCAGACCCCCTTCCTGCCCGGCGCGCCCGGCCTGCATGCTTCCTTCGACGGCGAGCGCGTCGCAGCGCTCGTCGCCCGCGCGGCTGCAGGCGGTGCGGCGGTCCTCGACCTCGGTGCGGGTGTCGACGCGCTCGACCCCGCGATCCTCGCCAGCTGCACGCGCCTGTTCGTCTGCGTCGGGACGAGCGTCGCGCAGCTCCAGGCGGCCTTCTGCTCGGTTCCGGCGATCGCGTCGAGGGACGTGCCCGTGTCGCTCGTCGTCGTCCGGGCGACCGACGATGACGGGCGACGGATCGCCGACCGTCTGCCATGGCCGCTCGCGTCCGCCATCCCGGCCGACGAGCATCTCGCCGCCGACGAGTTCGCGACGCGCGCGCCGACACTGCTTGCGATCGACCGCGTCATCCGGGCCGCCGCGTGAATGCGGAAGCGCTTGCTCGGATCCGCGCGGAGATGGCGGGGCTGTCCGACCCGGCGACGCTGCTCGGCCTCTACGCCGAGCCAGCGGGCCGTCAGGTCCTGCGCGAGCGGGTCCGTTCGATGAGCCGGGCGCCGCTCGAGGACGAAGAGCTCGACGCCATCTGCGCGGACCTATTCGGATTCGGACCGCTCCAGCGCTGGCTCGACGATCCCGAGGTGACCGACGTCCTGGTGAACAGCCCAGAGGATGTCTATATCGAGCGCGGCGGCAGGCTCGTGCGCACCGACTCACGCTTCCGCGACGCGGCCGAGCTCGCCGATCTCGTCTATCGGATCGCCGCGAGCGTCGGACGCGAGCTCACGGTCGAGCAGCCGTTCGTGGACGCGCGCATGCGCGACGGCAGCCGGGCCAACGCGGTGATCGAACCGGTCGGCGGGCCCTCGCTCTCCATCCGGCGCTTCCGCTGCGTCTCGATCCCGCTCGCAGGTCCCGCCCCGTCCTGGCAGGCAGCGTCCAGCCTCCCGGACGAGGCGGTCGACTGGCTTCGTGACGCCGTGCTCGAACGACGCAACCTGCTCATCAGTGGCGCGACCGGATCCGGCAAGAGCACCTTCCTGCGCTCGCTCTCGGCGATCGTCCCGCTCGAGGAACGTCTGGTCGTGATCGAGGACACCAACGAGCTCGAGCTGCCGCACCCGCACGTGGTGCACCTCGAGTGCGTGCCGGGCCGGGAGGGGAACGGTGTGCGTGTGGCGGATCTCGTCGTGAACGCGCTGCGGATGCGTCCCGATCGGATCATCGTCGGCGAGGTCCGCTCGCCAAGAGAGGCATCCGCGCTTCTCGAGGCGCTCAGCACCGGTCACGACGGCGCGCTCACCACGCTCCACGCGGGGTCCGCCGCCGATGCTCTCGCGCGGCTCGAGCTCCTCCTTGCCCGGGCCGGTGAGCTCGGGGCAGCCGCCGTCGAGCGCCACATCCGGCGCGCGATCGACGGCGTCGTGCACGTCGTACGACGCGGCGATGGCACGCGGGCCGTCGCGGAGATCGCCGCCGCGGGCGCCTCGACGCTCGAGCTCGTGTGGCGGGCCGGCGATCTCGAGCTGCGTCCGTCACGTCCGTGATCCTGTTCAAGCGGCTCGGCACGTCGGCGCGCGCCTCCGTGCCTCGACCGCGTGCTCAAGGCTGGTCGTGCTCGCCAGGCGCGGCACAGCCGCGCCGCTCGCTTTGATCCTCCTCGGCGCGATCGCGTTCGCCGCGTCCGTGTGGCTAGCGGCGGCCGCGGTGCTGGCGCCCTCACCGCCCCGGCCAGGCTGGCCGCATCCGGAGAGCGGCCGCCTGCGCGATGCCGGGTGGCGGTGGTCTGCCACCCGTTGGGAGGCCGCACGCCTGTGCATCGCATCCACCGCGGCGGCCATTGCCTGGGCAGCCGCTCTCGACCCCGCGGCGGCGCTCGCCCTCGGGCTGCTCGCGCCGACGCTCGTTCTCCGCCTGAGGTCCGACGCGCGGCGCGAGCGTGCCGGACATCGGGCGCTCGACCAGCTGCGCGCGGTGCGCGCCGCGCTCGCGAGCGGCGCAAGCCTTGCCGAAGCGATCCGGCGCGGCGTGGCGAGCGTCACTGACGACATCGCGTCGCGGCCGCTGCTGCGGGTCGTGCGGGAGTTCTCGGTCGGTGCCTCGCTCTCCGACGCGTTGCGCGGTGCGGCTTCGGAGGCGCCGTCACGGCTGCGGCCCGCGCTGCTGACCCTCGCCATCGGGGTCGAGGAGCGACTGCCCGTGCCGCAGATCGGCCTCCTCGTCGACGCTGTCGTCGAGTGGCTCTCGTTCGAAGAGCAGCTCGAAGAGGAGGTCCGCGCGCGCACGAGCGGGATGCACCTCCAGATCTGGGCAATGGCGGCGATCGTGCCGGCGCTCGCGCTCTACCTGGCCGCCACCGTCCCGATCGTGGGCGGGACCCTTCGCTCGGATCTCGGCACGCACGTCCTGATCCCGGCGGCCGCCACGCTCGAGATCGTTGGCATCTCGCTGGCGCGCGGGGTCGCGCGGGCCGTCGCGACCTGATCGAGCTCGGGAGCCTGCTGGCTGCGGTGGCGGTCGCGACCGCGGGCATGTGGGTGGTGCGACCGTCGGCCATCGCGGCGCGCCTCGAAAGGATCGCGCGTGGCCCGGCGCCGCGCCTGCACGGCACGACGCGCCCCGGCTGCATGGCCACGCCCCTATCGGGCCGCGGCTCTCTCCTGGTGCGCGCGCTCTGCGCGTCGGCTGTCGCGGCGCTCGCGATCGCCGTGGACCTTCCGCTGCTCGCGCCGGCGCTCGGCTACGCGACGTTCATCGCTCCAGCCTTCGTCGCCGACCGACGCCGTGCGCTTCAGCTGCGTGCGGCGGAGCGCGCGCTCGGTGTCGCGATCGAATGGGCGGACGCACTCGTGAGCGTCGGGCGTCCCGCCGAGCGCGCGTTCGCCGCCGTGGCACGGCAGGGGACGGGTGCTCTTCTCCTCGATCCCGTCCTCCGCGATGCGTGCGCCGCGGCGGCGCTGGGCGCACCGCTCTTCAGAGCGCTCTCGGCAGAGGCGCGCGGCGCCGGCCTGGCCCAGCTCGCCGAGCTCGCGGACGAGCTCGATCGCTCGCGCGATCTCGGGCGCGGATCCCGCTCTGTCGTGCGCGATGCCCGGGAAGCTCTTCGCCGCCAGGAGCGCGCCCGGGCGATCGGGGCGGCCTCGAAGGTCGACGCGAAGCTGATGCTGGTGCTCGTCGGCTGTTACCTGCCGGCGCTCATGCTGGCGGTCGTCGTGCCGCTGTTCGTCGGCCTGCTCGGAGGGCTCCTCGAGTAGCGCCGCGCGCTCCAGGCGTGCGTACACTGGTCGGAAAGGCCAGCGCGATGGCGCGCAAGGGAAGTGTCGGATGCCCTTCAATCTCGGTGGCGGCGAACTCGTCTTCGTCCTGGTGATCGTTCTCATCGTGTTCGGCGCAGGGAAGCTGCCGGACGTGCTCGGCCAGCTCGGTCGCGGCGTGAAGACCTTCCGCGATGAATCGACCGGTGACAAGCCCACCACGACCTCGACCCCGGACCAGCCGAAGCCCAACTGAGCCGGGCGACCGTCTCGTTCGTCGGCCGCCACAACAGCGGCAAGACGACGTTCCTCCTGTCCGTTCTTCCGCTCCTCGTACAGCGGGGTCTACGCGTCGGCTACCTGAAGCACGCGCACAAGGGCTTTGAGATCGATCAGCCCGGCAAGGACAGCTACCGCCTGCGCCGGACCGGCGTCCTCCAGACCATCGTCGCCGGCGGCGGGCAGGTCGCGGTCATCGACGACGGCGATGCAGAGCCGGGGCTCGAGCAGGTCATCGCCCGCTACGTCCGTGACGACCTGGACCTGCTCGTGGTCGAGGGCTTCAAGCGCTCACCACTGGCGAAGATCGAGGTCGCGCGGGCTGCGCTCTCGCAGGAGCTGCTGTGCGCCGACGATCCCAGCCTCATCGCGGTCGTGAGTGACTTCGAGCCGCCGACCGCCGTACTCCGCTTCGCGCTCGATGACGCACAGGGCGTCGCGGCGCTCATCGCGTCGCGCGTCGGATGATCTCCGCTGCGGTCATGGCCGGCGGGAAGAGCCGGCGCATGGGTCAGGACAAGGCCTGGATCGATTTCGAGGGCCGGCCGATCATCGCGCGGGTCATCGACGTCCTCCGCCAGGTCGCGGACGAGGTCTTCATCGTCGCGAACGATCGGCGTTATGCGGACCTCGGGCTGCGGGTGGTCCCCGACCGCTTCCCCGATGGCGGTGCGTTGGGCGGCATCGCGACCGGTGTCGGCGCCGCGGAGCACGACCGGGTGCTCGTCGCCGCGTGCGATATGCCATTTCTCGACCCGGAGGTCTGGCGGCTGCTCATCGCGCATTCCGACGGTGCCGACGCCGTCGTGCCGAAGGTGGGCGGCGAGTACGAGACCCTCCACGCCCTGTACGCGAAGTCCTGTCTCGGCCCGATGGAACGCTCACTCGCCTCCGGGCGGCTGCGCGTCATCTCGTTCTTCGGCGACGTGCGTGTCCGCGAGATCGCCGAGGCGGACCTGCGTGCGGTCGATCCGGAGCTGCGCTCCTTCGCGAACGTGAACACGCCGGAGGAGCTCGTCGTGGCCATGGCAGGACGGCCGAGCGAGCGCGCTCGTGCGCTCGCTGCCGGTGTCACCGCGGCTGCGGAGCGCGTGCTCGCACGTGTGCACGACCTTCAGCCGGACGCCTGGAGCGCGCGCTGCGAAGGCGAGGGCTGGAGCGTCGGCTTCGAGACCTGGCACATCGCGCGTGGGCTCGAGCGCCAGCGTGGCTGGATCGAGGTGAGCCTGCGCGGCGGGGTCCCGTTCCCGTTCGACTGGGACGAGATGCACGCGCTGAACGCCGAGACGTCGACGAAGTACGGGGACCCCGAGCGCGATGCGACGATCTCGCTCCTGCGCGAGCAAGCGGAACGCACTTCTACGCTCATCGCGTCCCTGGGCGACGCCGACCTCGAGCGCGAATGCCTCGAGAGCGACGGGCGGCGGGTCAGTGTGAAGCTCGTGGCCGCACGCGTCATGGTCCGCCACATCACGGGCCACCTCGAGAGCATCGAGAAGGCGCTGGCAGCCGGCTAGACCGTCCCTGCCTCCTGCCGCCGGTGCCGCTCGATGTCGCAATGCGGCCGTGCGCGCCAGTCATCGGGCCCGTCGTCGCGGCAGTCGTAGGTCCGGCAGTGCTCGGGCCGCCGCTCGTATGCGCCGCAGCGCAGGTGCTCGGTATCGAACGCCTGGCACTCGATCATCGGCTGCCGTCCGTCATCGTGCTGCGCCCAGCCGACGACACGCACGTCGATCGTGAGCGGGACGTAGATCGCCCGAATGTCCTTCAGCCGGAACCAGCCGTCGTCATCCTCCATGAACTGCCGGCGGCAGCACGGCGCCTCGCAGCTCTCGCAGTCGGGGAAGCGCTCTCGGACGGCCATACTCGCGGCGATGCTACCGACCTTCGCCGAGCTCGTCCGCGCGTTCGTCGACGAGCGCTACGCGCTCGATCCGGTCGCGGCGACGATCGCGGGGATCCACGACCACGACGACCGGCTTGGCGACTTCAGCGCGGATGGGTTCGCCACGCGCGAGGCGTTCGCCGCGACCTGGCTCGCGCGCTTCGAGGCCGCGTCGACGGACGTACCCGCGGAGCGCACGGACCGCGAGCTCCTCGTCGCCGAGCTGCGTGGCGAGCGCGCCCTGCGGCCGTTCGAGCGCTGGCGCCGTCAGCCCGGCCTTTACTCGGACGCGATCACGCGCGGCGCCTACTACGCGCTGATCCGTGAGGAGGCGCCGCTCGAGCAGCGCCTGCAGGCGCTCGCGGAGCGGCTCGAGCAGGCGCCGGCGGTCCTCGACGCCTCGCGGGCGCACCTAGACCCCGGCCGCGTGCCACCGGTGTGGGTCGTCGTCGAGGGCGAGACCGCGACCGCGGGCGCCTCGCGACCGAACACGCCCATCCAGTGCCAGTCGCTCCACGTGCCGTTGGGCGCGAGCTGCCACTGGTGGAC
>JBKJTV010000164.1:0-3275 GCA_046589985.1 Candidatus Limnocylindria bacterium
GAGAACGAGTACAGCCCGATGTTCGACGAGATCCGCGGCAGCACGTGATCGCCCGCGAAGAGGGTGCCGGTGCTCTCGTCGAAGAGCACGGCGTGATGGTCGGTGTGGCCCGGCGTCCAGATCACGCGCGCGTTGCGTCCGCCGAGGTCGAAGGTGCCGCCGTCGTCCACGACCGCGATCCGCTCCACCTCGTCGACACCCCCCGCGAGCTCGATCCAGGCCTGGCGCATGCCCTCGTTCACCTCGGCCGGCATGCCGTGCAGCGCGAACCAGGCGTACGTCGCATCGATGAGATTGCGGTCATGCGCCCACACCGCTCGCGCACGCTCGGCCTCCGGGCGGTGCATGACGATCGAGGATCCCGCGCGTTCGAGCGTGCCGGCCATGCCGAAGTGGTCCGGGTGGAGATGGGTCACGAACGTCCGGGCGATGCCCTGGAGCGCGACCCCAGCCGCCGCGAGCCCGGCGCGAAGCGCCGCTTCCGCCTCGTCGGTGTGGATCCCCGTGTCGACGAGCGAACGATCCGTGCCCTCGACGAGGTACACGTTCACGACCTTCAGAGCGGGGATGGGGAGGGGGATGGCGATGCGTCGGACGCCGGGGGCGACGTAGACGCCGTTCAAAGCCTGCATCGCTACAATTGTGTCCTCGGCCCGTTCGTCTAGCGGCCTAGGACACTGCCCTCTCAAGGCAGAGACCACCGGTTCGAATCCGGTACGGGCTACACGCCGATTTCCACCGGTGGATTGGGCGCCTACCGCTCGGTGGGGATTCCGATACCGAGCTGCGCGCAGATCGCACGCACGAGGCCAGGACCGATCTCTCGGTGACGGGGCACCGCCGTCGCGCGCGAGCCATCTGCGTTCCGCCACTTGGTGTGCTTGGCGCCCTCGCGAACCTTGCGCGCTCCCTCCGTCTGGAGGTGCCGCTCGAAGTCGCGAAGCTTCAACGAATAAGTGTGAGGTCGAGCGCCTCGCTGTGGCCAGCAAGCACGCCCTTGTCGTCCTCGTCGGGAGCGAGGACCACCTGCAATGCGTCGAGGACGTTCTCCCGAGCTTCCTCTCGCGTCCTCCCCTGGCTGAGCGCCCCGGGGACCTCCACCACGCGCGCCACGATCCAGCCCTCTGCGTCCGGATCCTCGAAGGCGATCGTCAAGCGTAACCGCTCATTCATCCATCAACACGATACCGCGCCACATGGACAGCAGGCGGGCTCGTGCCGGGTTCTCCTGCCATCACCGCCGCGCTCGACGATCCCCGCCATCGATGATCGCCGACGATCGTCGTGCGCTACGCCGAAAAGCGATCAGGCGCCTTCCTCCCCGTCTTGGCGAAGGAGGGCGGCAAGACCAGCAAGCTCCCGCTCGTAGCGAATAAGTAGGTCAATTAGGCGTGGCCGTCTGGTGCGATCTGGTGCGAGTGGAGCGGTTCGAATAGCGTCCGGTTCGGTCTACACGCTCCGCCGCCGCCGTTTCGCTGTGCTGCGCAAGGCTTGCAGGGCGGCCGCGAGCGGCGCGAGATCGCGCTCTACCACCTTGTCGATCTCGTCCATGTCGATCCGGAAGTATTCGTGCGTCAGCAGGTCTCGCAGTCCCGCGAACTGCTTCCACGGGATCTCCGGATGTCGCGCTCTCGTCTCTTCAGCGAGGCCCTTCACCGCCTCCCCCACGATCACGAGGTTGTAGAGGATCGCGTCCCGCTTGAGGTCGCTCGGGGCACGGCTACCCAGATGGGCGTGGATGGCCGCGATCGCCTCGGCAAGATCCTCGAGGCGCTCCCGATCGCCTCGCTTCACAGCGGTCGGGCGTCTCGGATGGCTCCGGCCCGCACCCGTCGCTTCACGAAGCGCTCCGTCACCACGTCCACGTTGACTCCGAGGATCGTCGCGGCCTCCTGCTGGAATCCGATGAGATCGATGAGTGTTCGACCGGGCTCAAGGTCCACCAGCAGGTCGACGTCACTGTCTTCGGTCTCCTCACCTCGCGCCACGGAGCCGAAGATGCGGACATCGCGTAGCCCGTGTCGGAGGGCCGCTTGCAGGAGGCGCTCCCGCGCGTTGCGCACGGCGCCGAGGCGCTGCTTGCCTCGACGTTCGCGCGAGCGCGGGGCCGACGCGCTGTTCCCGAGCACGACCCTACCGCCGCATGCGGCGAGAAGCCGCTCGAGCGTCGGGAGGGAGGGGATCGTGGCCCCCGCCTCATAGCGCGCCACCGCCGACTGGGAGGTCTTCGCCCGCGCGGCGAGGCCTGCCTGCGAGAGCTCCGCCCGTTTCCTGGCGTCACGAATGAGACGACTCACGCGCATCCCGACGATGATACCCGAATAGGTATAGTGCCCTCCGTACCGTCCGGTACGGTCTACACGCGATCATCTGCGTCATTCGTTCGCGTGACACGCGTCAGCTCCAAGCGCAGCATGAGCGCGTGCGGCACGAGCTCCCCTCCGGCACCGTCACCTTCCTCTTTACCGACATCGAGGGCTCGACGAAGCTCTTGCACGCGCTGGGCGCCGCTCACTACGCGCAGGCGCTCGCCGAGCATCGGCGCATCCTGCGCGAGGCGTTCACCGCGCACGGTGGGATCGAGGTCGACACGCAGGGCGACGCGTTCTTCGTCGCATTCCCGACGGCGCAGGGCGCGGTCCGGGCGGCGGCCGAGGCGCTCGAAGGACTGGCCGCCGGTCCCATCCGCGTGCGAATGGGTATCCATACCGGCACGCCCCACCTGGCCGAGGAAGGCTACGTCGGGACCGACGTGCACCGCGCTGCGCGCATCGCCGCCTGCGGGCACGGCAGCCAGGTGCTGATCTCGAGCTCGACGGCGGCCCTCGGGGGGACCGATGGGTTACGCGACCTTGGCCTGCACCGGCTGAAGGACCTGTCGGCGCCGGAGCGGATCTACCAGCTCGGCAACGCTGACTTCCCGCCGCTCAAGACGCTGCACCAGACGAATCTGCCGATCCCGTCCACGCCGTTCCTGGGTCGCGAAGCAGAGCTGGCACAGGTCCGCGACCTGCTGTCGCAGGACGACGTGCGCCTGCTCACGCTGACCGGCCCCGGCGGCACCGGCAAGACGCGCCTGGCGCTGCACACGGCGGGCGCGCCCGCCGGGTCGTATGTGCACGGCGTCTGGTGGGTACCGCTGGCCGCGCTGCGCGACCCGCAGCTCGTGCTGGAGACGGCGGCGCACGCGCTCGGCGCCAAGAAGGGCCTCGCCGAGCACATCGCCGACCGATCGATGCTCCTCCTCCTCGACAACTTCGAGCAGGTCAGCGAGG
>JBKJTV010000154.1:0-6641 GCA_046589985.1 Candidatus Limnocylindria bacterium
GCTTCCTCAGCTGCGCGAAGGGGGAGCCGCTGCAGCTCATGCGCGTCGGCCACGGGGCGGCGCATGCGCGCTTCCGTGCACTGCCGCTGGAGATCCAGCCGTGAGCGCGCTCGGACGCGATGCGCTGCTCGGCCCGCTGCGGTCCGCGCTGCGCGACGCGCCGGCCGATGAGGTCGAGCTGTGGGCGCACCGGCGGCGCGCCGCGATCACCCGCTACTCCCACTCGTCGATCCACCAGAACGCGCTCTCGGACGAGACGCACGTCCACGCCCGAGCCGTCGTCGGGCGCGCGATCGGCGAGGCAAGCGCGAACGGGCTTGACCCGGACTCGCTGCGTCGGCTCGTGGCTGACGCGGCATCGCTTGCGCGGCTCCAGCCGCCGAACGACGAGTGGCCAGGGGTCGCGGAGCCTGCCCAGCTCGCGGCGGCGCACGCGTGCGATGACGAGACGGCGCGTCTCGACGCCGGGGAGCAGGCCGCTGCGATCGAGGTCATCGCACGCGAGGCGGTGCGGCGGGGCCTCCGCGTCGCCGGCACTCACCAGCTGGAGCTTCACGAGGACGCGGTCGTGAACTCGCGAGGCGTTGAGGTCTATGCACCGTCCACGCTCGCCTACGTGCGCGCACTCACGCAGAGTGATGTGGGCTCCGGATACGCGGACGACCTCGCGTTCAGGATCGGCGAGCTCGACCCGCTCGCGGTTGCGGTGCGCGCTGCGGAGAAGTGCGAGCGAGACCGCGATCGCCTACAGCTCGAGCCCGGCGACTACGAGGCCGTCTTCGAGGAGGACGCCGTGGCCGAGATCCTGCGCGTCCTCTCGCTCACAGGGCTTGGAGGCCAGGCGGTGCGTGAGGGTCGTTCGTTCATGAGCGGGCGCGTCGGCGAGCGCGTCACGGGTGAGCACTTCACCCTGCACGACGATGCGCTCGACGCGCGCCAGCTCGGGATCCCGTTCGACATCGAGGGGACCCCGAAGCGGCGGGTCGCGCTCGTCGAGGCCGGCATCGCGCGGTCGCCGGTGTACGACCGGACGTCCGCGAAGGCCGCCGGGACGAGCTCCACAGGGCACGCTGCGGACCGCTCGCGCTATTCCATGGGCGGTCACGCCGGGAACCTCGTCATGGCCGGAGGCACGGCGACTCCCGAGGATCTCATCGCCTCGGTGCAGCGCGGCATCCTCATCACCCGATTCCACTACACGAACATGCCCGACCCGAAGTCGGCAACGATGACCGGCACGACGCGCGACGGCACCTTCCTCATCGAGAACGGACGCATCACCCGCGCCCTCGCGAACGTGCGCTACACGATGAGCTCGCTCGAGCTCTTCGCGGGTATCGACCTCCTCGGCCCGCAGCGCCTCGTGCGCGATTGGTGGAGCACGAACGGCATGGGCTCGGTCGTCTGCCTCGCGCCGGCGATGAAGGTCTCTCGCGCGACCGTCACGGGCTCGAGCCCCCTCTAGAGCCCGCGCCGGCGAGCCGAGCTGGCGCGCAACTTGCCCTCGCGTGTCGTTCGACATCTGGACGAAGAGGAGTGCGAGCGCATGGACGCGATCACGCTGCTGAAGGAAGACCACCAGAAGCTCAAGAAGCTCATGGACGAGCTCGAGAAGACGACCGAGCGCGGGGTGAAGACCCGCGAGGAGCTGTTCGGCAAGCTCGTGGCCGAGCTCACCGTGCACGAAAAGATCGAAGAGGAGATCTTCTACCCGGCGGTGAAGGAGCGAGCCACGACGAAGAAGCTCGAGGAGCTCATCGCGGAGTCCTACGAGGAGCACCACTTCGTGGACATGGTCGCGGCGGAGCTGAAGAAGACGCCGTTCGACGCCGAGGAGTGGGGCGCGAAGTTCAAGGTCATGAAGGAGAACATCGAGCACCACGCCGTCGAGGAGGAGGAGGGCAAGCTGTTCCCGAAGGTGCGCCGCGCCTTCACGGCCGAGGAGTTGAAGGATCTTGGGACGCAGATGCTCGAGCTGAAGCAGTCGACGGAAGCCGCAGCCCGGCAGAAGCAGCAGGCCGGCCGCTAGGCCCACACTCCAAGTTCATGTCGAAGATCTGGGAGCTGATGGAGGCTCCGGCGGTCGATCCGCCGAGCCTCCGTCGGCGGACCAACTGGCTCGTCGCCATCCACATCGTGCTTGCCGTTGCCGCGCTCGCGGTGCTCCTGCTCGTCGTGTGGCGCATCCGTTTCCTGGTAACGCTGGCGCAGCGAAGCAATGTGGAGACGCTCGTCATCGCGCTGGTCGTCATCCTTCTCGCGTACCTGCTGATCACGACCGGCCCTGCGAGCATCGGCTCGGTCCGGCTGCTCGGGTATCGGCTGCTCGGCGCGGAGCGCGCCCAGCGGGCGCTCCAGAGGAAGGCGCTGGCGGACGACAAGGAGACGATGCGCTCCTACCTGAACGTCGTCGTGCGCGGGCCGCGCGGGCAGGATGTCGAGGTCCCGATCGCGGACCGCTTCGGGAAGGTCTGCTCGGTCCGCATCCACCTCACCGAGGTCGCGTTCGTCGACGCGCCGAAGGAGCTCACGCACACCACGGTCCAGCTCGTCGTGAAGACGCTCACGGAGGTCGGCACGCTCGAGGGGACGGATCACGAGCCGAAGGTCCTCTACTGGGACTCGCTCGAGGAGAGCCAGGGGGAGGCGTACGCGTCACAGGTCAGTGCGTTCGACCGTCTCGAAAAGGCGCTCCGAACGGAGCCGCTCTGGCCCGTTCTCCACGTCGATGCCGACGGCGTCGCGCGACTGCAAGGGATGCTGGAAGAGGCGGCCCCGTTCATCCGGGAGAACCTGCTGTTGCCGGACATCGAGTACTCCGCCGAGTTCTCGATCCCGATCATCCCCGAGCCATTCGCGTTCATGCAGCTCACGCGCCGGAAAGAGCATGCGGATGCGGTCGCGAGCATGGGCTGCGCGGCGCTCGTCGCGGTCGCCTTCCTCGCGGTGATCTCCTGGCTCCTGGTGAACCCGCCGTGGCTTCCTGGGAAGTGAGATGGCTCCAGGCACCCATCCTGGCCCTGCTCGTCGCCGTCGCGTGCATCGGGCCGAAGCCCGAGGTCCGCTCGGCGACCGTGACGCCACCGAAGGACGGGAAAGCCAACGTGACGGTCGTCGTCTCGAATCGGGGCGGCGGCGACGGGCAGATCGAGCTGAAGATCACGCTGCGCGACGCGACGGGCGCCATCGTTGCACGCCAGGAAACGACGAGGAACCTCGGGGGGAACGAGACCATCACGACCGTCGTCGAGGTCCAGGTCCCTGACGATGCGCAAGAGCTCCGCGTCGACGTGGAGGCGGTCTACCCTCCGGACTGATCTGCGAGCGCGCGTGCGTACTGCTTCGCCGGATGGCCTTCAGGGAGCTCCGCGAAGGTGAACGGCGTGCCTTCCTTGTGGTGCCGCTCGAGATCCGCGCGGACGCCTTCCAGGCGCTCGAACATCGTGCGGTCGTAGCCGGGCGCCCGCTCCTCCATCTTGAAGATGAGCAATAAGGCAGGCTCGTCGAACGGGTTCTCGTAGCCGGTCGGCACGTCGTCGCCGAACCAGAAGAGCGAACCGGCACGCATCTGCCAACGGGTCTCTCGCGATGCCAGCACCCACTGGCCCCGGACCGTGTAGATGAGGCTCTCCTTCGCGTGAGCGTGATCGTCCATGTAGGCGCCGGGCGGCACTTCGATGAAGTGGCAGCCTCCGCGCTGTGCGTTCAGGAGCGGTCCCATCCGCCCTTCCAGCGTGTCGACGCCCCGCGCCGCTTCGATGGCGGGAATGATCTTGATCCCAACCTGCGTCTCCACGATCCCGGCGTCGTCCATCCCGCGACCTCCCATCACTACGCTGAGCTCCACGCGGGGACCGACGACACCGGTGCGGCCCGAAGCACTCGCGCCGCCCATTCGCCCAGTGCCTGCAGGGCGATGGGCGAGACCGGCCGTCCCATGGTCGCCAGCGAGAAGCGGTCCCACGCGCGCTCAGATCGATCGTGTGCGACGGGTTGGAAGCTGTGGTCCACACCCGGCACGATCACGAGGTCCACGTTCGCGTTGCCGGCCTCTCGCAGCGCGCGGTAGGTGCCCAGCGCGTCCTCGACGCGGACGTTCATGTCCTCACCGCCATGGAGGACCAGGGCGGGGCATTGGACGTGACGGAACGCGGGTCTCATCGGGCGCTCCATATCCTGTCTGAATCGGACGGTGTTGAACTCCAGGCTGAGGCCCTCGGCCTCGAGCCGGACGAGATCCTGGCGCTGACGTGCGGCGTCGATGAACTCCTCCGTCCGGAACGCCCCCACCACGTCACGTGGCCGGTTCGCGCGAAGCCATGCGCGCTGCGTCTCCGTCAAGCGCGGCCAATGCTCCGCGACGCGTCCCCAGTTCCAGCGCACGAGGTCCTCGATGGTGCCTGAGACCGCCCCGAGCAGACCGGCGCAGGCGAGGTCACGGACCTCACGCGCGACCATGCAGGCGTTGAATGCGCCGGCGCTGTGGCCCACGACGCCGAGCCGCCCGCCGTCGATCTCCGGGCGGGACCGCAGGGACCCGAGCGCCGCGACGTTGTCGACGAGGTCTGTGTCGTAATCAGAGGTGGCCGCCGAGCCCCCGCTCTCGCCGCAGCCGCGCTTGTCGAATCGGAGCGTCGCGACACCATGGACCGCGAGCTGGTGCGCGAAGCGCCGCTGCAGGCCGCGCTTCGGGGGATCGACCACGTGAGGGCTGCGTTCAGGTGCCATGTCGCCGTCGCGCGTGTCGCCGCCGGTGCCGCCGAGCAGCACGAGCGCTGGGGCGGGTCGTTCCGGAGTGGTGTCCTCAGGCAGGCACAGTGTTCCCGCGACGGTAAGGCCCGGCTCGGGGTCGAACGTCACGCGCAGCTCTCGCAACCGGAACACTCCTCACATCGCGCTGCTGGGCTCGAACACATTCTTACTCCGCGCCTCCGGCCTCGCTAGGCTCGACACATCGAACACCAGGGGGGATCCATGGAACAGCCGCGCGACGAGGCGCTGCTCATGCTCGCGACCTTCGGGCCATGACGGCGCACGCTCCGCACGACGAGCAGGCTCACGACCATGACCGCGATCACGACCATGAGCACGAACACGACCACGCGCCCGCCGGCCGGCTGGACGCCATCGTCCACTTCTTGCGCTCGGTCGTCGGAGCGCACAGCCACGGCAGCGAAGACTCCGTCGATCGGGCGCTCGAGACGAGCGCGCGCGGCATCCGCGCCCTCAAGCTGTCGCTCGTCGGCCTTGGCGCGACGGCGCTCTTCCAGGTGGTCATCGTGCTGGTCAGCGGCTCCGTCGCCCTGCTCGCGGACACCGTGCATAACTTCTCGGATGCGCTCACAGCGATCCCGCTTTGGATCGCGTTCTCGGTCGGCCGGCGCGCGGCGACCAGCCGCTACACGTACGGGTACGGCCGGGCGGAGGACCTCGCCGGTCTGTTCATTCTCGCGATGATCGCGCTCTCCGCCGCGGTCGCAGGCTGGGAATCCGTGCAGCGTCTGGTGCATCCGCAGCCGCTCGAGCACCTCGGGTGGGTGCTGGTGGCCGGTCTGGCGGGCTTCGTCGGCAACGAGGCCGTGGCCTTCTACCGGATCAGGGTCGGGAAGCAGATCGGCTCCGCGGCGCTCATCGCGGACGGGTATCACGCTCGCGCTGACGGTCTCACCTCGCTCGCCGTCGTGGTCGGCGGGCTCGGGGTGCTCGCCGGCTACCCGATCGCCGACCCCCTCGTTGGCCTCCTCATCATGGTCGCGATCCTGTTCGTTCTGCGGGATGCCGCCCGCCGGGCCTTCCATCGCCTCATGGACGCCGTCGAGCCCGAGCTCACCGGGAACGCGCAGCGCATCGTCGAAGCCACGCCCGGGGTGGAGCCAGATCCCGAGGTGCGCATCCGGTGGGTCGGGCATCAGCTCTGGGCCGACGTGCAGGTGATCGTGGACAGCGAGCGGTCGTTCACGGACGCGCACGCCGTCGCCGAGGACGCGCGGCACCGGCTCATGCACGACCTGCCGCGTCTTGCGCAGGTCCACGTCCATGTCGACCCGTGCACACATGCGGGCGCGGACCATCACGCCGCGACCGCGCATCATTTCATCCCACGGCGGAGTGGATCGACTCAGCCACCGTCGGTGTGAGCGCGACGGGCTACCGGGCGGCGGCGAGGGCTTGGATGTAGCGCACGAGCTGCCAGCGCTCGGTCTCCGAGAGCTGCGCTTTCCAGGCCGGCATCGCGGTCCCGGAGAGGCCCTCGCTGATCCAGTGGAAGAGCTCGCCCTCGGCATGGAGCGGCACGTGGATGCGGAGGTCGAGCGGCCGGGGGTTCATCGTGAACGCGGCCGGCCCGTCACCCCCCCCGCGGGCGCCGTGACACACGAGGCAGAAGCGCTCGTAGCTCGGCTTCGCGGCAGCGATCGTGTCCGGCGTGTTCGCCGTGGGGTTCTGGGCGAAGCGTGCCGTGAACGGGACGGGGTAGGTCGGGATGTTCACCGCGACGGTGAACGCGAGCGCGAAGGCGACCGCCGCGAGCGCGCCCATGAGGCTGCCGGATGCGGCGGCGCGTTGCCAGGGACGCCGCCGGTACCGGCGGAAGAACGCGAGGCCGGCGAAGACCAGCGCGCCCGCGAGGAGGAGGAGCGCGA
>JBKJTV010000188.1:0-3133 GCA_046589985.1 Candidatus Limnocylindria bacterium
ATGCGGCCGTAGGCGTTGTCCGTGCCGACCTGCGCGGTGACGTCCGGCGGATCGTCGAGGCGCGCAACACGACTGCCGAGGAGCGCCGGCTGCCGGAGTCGAACCTCGGCGCCTACGCGATGGACCTCGCCTGGCTGCGCGGCGCGATCGGCAGGCTGCGCGCGAACAAGACGGGTGAGGTGTACCTCACCGACCTCGTCGAGATCGCCATCGCGGATGGCAAACGCGTGGCTGCCCACTGCTCGGACGATCCGAGCGAGGGCCTGGGCGTGAACACGCGCGGCGACCTCGCGAGAGTCGACGCCGTCCTTCGCCGCCGGATCCGGGACCGCCTCATGGACGAGGGCGTCACGTTCCTCGATCCCGAGTCGACCTCGGTCGATGCGACGGTGCGCATCGCGCCAGACGCTGTCATCGGGCGCGGCTGCGTTCTCGAGGGCACGACGAGCATCGGCGCGGACTCGGTCGTCGGACCGTACTCGATCGTGCGCGACAGCCAGATCGGCGAGCGGTGCAGGGTCGAGGCGTCGGTCATCGAGGGCGCGACGCTCGAGGACGAGGTGCGCATCGGCCCGTCCTCGCACCTGCGTCCCGGCGCGTACCTCGAACGCGGCGTCGAGATGGGTAATTTTGGCGAGGTGAAGAACGCGCGCCTGCGCGCGAAGACGAAGATGCATCACTTCAGCTACATCGGCGACGCCGACGTCGGCGAGCGCGTGAACATCGGCGCGGGAACGATCACGCTGAACTACGACGGCGTGCGCAAGCACCGCACCGAGATCGGCGACGACGCGTTCATCGGGTCCGACTCGCTCCTGCGCGCGCCCGTGAAGATCGGGAAAGGCGCCGCGACCGGCGCCGGGGCGGTCGTGACGAGGGACGTTCCGGACGGCATGCTCGCCGTCGGCATGCCTGCGCGCTCCATCAAGAAGGTCGGGCGCAAGCCCAAGGACTGATGGACCGTATCGGCGTCGAGCTCCTCCTCCTGGAGCTCACGCTCGTCCTCGTGCTCGCGGTGCTCTCCGCGTCGGAGGCCGCCATCCACGCGATCCGCCGTCCGCAGCTCATCGAGGAGCTCGCCGGTCGCGGACACCGCGGACGCCGCGTCGGGGCGCTCGGGCAGCGTGCGGTCGACTACCTCGCGGCGATCCAGGTCATGGAGTTCTTCGCGATCTTCGCTTTCGCCGGGGTGGCGGCCGCGGGCATCGCGCCGCGCCTCTCCGATTACCTCCAGCTCTTCGGCATCGATGCGCGCCTGGGCGACGTGTCCGCTGCCGTCGTGACCGTCGCGGCGCTCTCGCTCGTCGCCGTGCTCTTCGGCATCTTCGTCCCGCGCGCTCTCGGCGCGCGCTACGCGCAGCCGATGCTCCTTTTTCTGGTCTGGCCGATCCAGCTCGTCACCTGGCTCACCCGTCCGCTCGTGGCCGTGCTCTTCTTCCTGACCCGCGCGATCACGCGGCCGCTCGGTGCGAACCCCCTCGCCGGCACGCTTGTGAGCGAGGAGGAGATCAAAGCCCTTGTCGAGACGGGGGAGGAGCAAGGCGTCCTCGAGGAGACCGAGCGCGACATGATCCGCTCGATCTTCGACCTCGGCGACAAGGACGTCCGCGAGCTCATGGTCCCGCGGATGGAGATCGTCGCGGTGGACGTCACAACACCGCCGGAGCAGCTCCTCGAACGTGTCGTTCTCGCCGGGCACTCCCGCATCCCGATCTACGAGGGCTCCGCGGACCAGATCATCGGCGTGCTCTACGTGAAGGATGTCTTCGGCCGCATCGCGCGCGGCCAGGGCGCGCCTGCGCTGCGGGAGCTCCTGCGGCCCGCGCACTTCGTCCCGGAGACGAAGAAGGTCGACGAGCTCCTGCGTGAGATGCAGAAGCAGAAGAATCACATGGCCATCGTGGTCGACGAGTACGGCGGCACGGCGGGGCTGGTCACGCTCGAGGACATCGTCGAGGAGATCGTCGGCGAGATCCGCGACGAATACGACGTCGAGCAGGAGCTGGTCGTTCCCGTCTCCGAGCGCGAAGCTCTCGTCGACGGCCGCGCACCGTTCGAGGACATCCGGGAGACCTTCGCCCTCGACGACCTCGACTCCTCCGCCGAATACGAGACGCTCGGTGGCTTCATCGTCCACGAGCTCGGACGCTTCCCGAAGGCGGGCGAGGAGGTGCGCCGGAGCGGCGTCCGCTTCGTCGTCGAGACCGTCGAGGGCCGGCGCATCCGCCGCGTCCGTGTCGTGCGTGAGCCGATCCCGGTCGCCGAGGGCGTGAAGTGACGGCGCTAAGCCCCGGCGATGAGCAGCTCGTGAAGGTCGCCTCCCTCGCGCGCCAGCGCGCCTACGCCCCGTACTCGGGCTACAAGGTCGGTGCCGCGATCCGGACGAAGCGGAACAAGCTCCACTCGGGCGCGAACGTCGAGAACGCGTCCTATGGGCTCACCGTCTGCGCCGAGCGCTGCGCGGTCTTCGCCGCGGTCGCCGCGGGCGACGTCGCCGGATACGACGCGATCGCCATCGTCATCGACGACCTGGTCCTCCCGTCGCCGTGCGGCGCGTGCCGCCAGGTCCTCTACGAGTTCGCGCCGGAGATGCGCGTGATCCTTGCGACCACCGCTGGCCTGCGCAGGGCCACGACGCTGAAGGAGCTGTTGCCCGACGCCTTCGTCCTGAGAGAGCGTCTACCCCGCTAGACACTTAGGGTGTCAAGCGCGTACCGTTATCTTTTGAGTGACCGGGAGGGCACTTCTTCGCCGACTTCGCCGGGACTGCGCGGTCGTGCGACAGCGCGGATCGCATGTGCGTCTTGCGTGCGGGTCCTGCACGACGACCGTTCCGGTCCATGCGGGCGAAGACCTGCCACAGGGGACGCTGCGGGCGATCGAGCGTGATCTCGAGCCATGTCTCGGGACACGCTGGCTGCGGAGGTCGTGATGAGTGAATACACAGTGGTCTATCAGCGCGATCAGGCGGGCCCCTGGGTCGCGCGCGTTCGCGGCGTCGTCGGCTGCCATACGCATGGCCGAACGCTCGAGCAGGCCCGAGTCCGGATCCGCGAGGCTCTCTCCCTCTGGATCGATGACGCTGACACCGCGACCCTACGCGACGAGATCCGGCTTCCTGCGCGGGCTCGGG
>JBKJTV010000142.1:0-9661 GCA_046589985.1 Candidatus Limnocylindria bacterium
GCCACCTTCGAATCCGTCTCGTACTCGATCGTCGCGCGCGCGCCGGACGAAACGATGAGATGCACCTCGATGTCGGGGGCGGCGCGCAGAGCGAGGAGCATGCGGATGCCATAGATCGCACCGGACGCGCCCGAGATCCCGACGACGATGCGGCGCGGCATCAGGTGGGATATCCCTCTGGGGCGACGTCGCTCGTCCAGTGCCCCACATGTGTGTAGCGGCGTCGGTAGCGCAGGAGCGCATCACCCTTCGCCTCGTCCACCTGGTGCGCAGCCACCTCCCCGATGAACAGGATGTGGTCGCCGGTGACACGCTCGTCGACGACGCGGCACCAGAGGACCGCGATGCTGCCGGCGACCGCCGGCGCGGTGAGCCCAATCGGGGCCTCGAGAGGCTTGATCTTCAGAGTCGCGAATTTGTCCGGTCCTTCGGCGGAGCGGCCGGCGGCCATCGCGACGTCCTGCTGTGAGGAATGGAGGAGCGACACACTGAACTCACGGGTCTTCTGCACGAGCCTCGCGGTGCGCGAGCCGGGATGCTCGGCGATCGCGACGAGCGCCGGGCTGAGGGAGACGTACATGCAGGTGCCGGTCGCGCAGGAGCGCTCCGCGCCGTCGGCAGCGCCGATGACCGCGACCCCGTGCGGGATCTGCGAGAGGGCGGCTTTCGCGACCGCGTAGCGATCCGCCTGGAGGCTCGCGCGCTGATCCGTCATCCGACCTCCGCTAGCTGCCGATGGTATTACCATTCGACCTCTCGAACGCCAAGGAGAACGGCTCGTGGCAACGACGCTGCCGACCCGTACCAACACGCCGACCGACCTCCGGGATTGGCTGAGGCGCGTCGACGCCATCGGCGAGCTCCAGGTCGTGACCGGTGCGAATGCGGAAGAGGACATCGGCATGGCCACCGAGCTCCTCGGCCGCACGAGGCCATCGAAGGCGACGGTCTTCGATGAGATCCCCGGCTACCGCAAGGGCTTCCGCGTGCTCTCAAATGGGCTCGGGTCGTTCTCTCGGATCGCCGTGACCCTCGGCCTCGACCCGAACGCCGCGCCCCATGACCTCGTGAAGACCTGGCAGGACCGCGTCCGCAAGGGCATCGAGCCCATCGCGGCGGAGGTCGTGAAGGACGGGCCTGTGTTCGAGAACGTGCTGCGCGGTGACCAGGTCGACTGCACGATCTTCCCCGCCCCGAAGTGGCATGAGTTCGACGGCGGCCGCTACATCGGCACCGGTAGCTTCGACATCACGCGCGACCCGGACGACGGATGGGTGAACCTCGGGACCTACCGCGTCATGGTCCACGACAAGACGCGCCTCGGGTTCTACATCTCACCCGGCAAGCATGGCCGGCAGCACCGCGACAAGTACTTCGCGCGCAAGGAAAGGATGCCCGTCGCGTTCTGCGCCGGCGGCGACCCGCTCCTCTTCCTCGCGGCATGCACGGAGATCCCGTTCGGGCTCACCGAGTACGACTGGGCGGGCGGCCTGCGCGGGAGCCCTTTCCGCGTCGTGCAAGGCCCGGTCACGGGGCTGCCGATCCCCGCCGATGCCGAGATCGTCATGGAAGGGTTCGTCGACCCTGACGAGCGCGAGGTCGAAGGGCCTTTCGGCGAGTGGACCGGCTACTACGCGAGCATGGACCGTCCGGAGCCGGTCATGCGCGTCGAGGCCATCTACCACCGCAACGACCCGATCATCCTTGCGTCGCCGCCGAACGTGCCGCCGGATGAGCAGTCCTTCTATCGCGCGTTCATGCGGTCGGCGCGCCTGCGCGGCGACATCGAGGCCGCGAGCATCCCCGGCATCGTCGGCGTGTGGTGCCACGAGGTCGGCGGGTCGCGCCTGTTCAATGCGATCTCGATCACCCAGAAGTACGCCGGCCACGCGCGCCAGGTCGGGCATGCTGCCGCCACGGTGCACACGGGCGCGTACCTCGGCCGCTACACCGTGGTCGTCGACGACGACATCGACGTCATGGACCTCGAGCAGGTGCTCTGGGCGATGTGCACGCGCTCCGACCCGGTCGAGTCGATCGACATCATCCCGCGCATGTGGAGCGGTCCGCTCGACCCGCGCATCCACCCCGACAAGAAGGGCCTCTCCTCACGCGCCGTCATCGACGCGACGAAGCCCTGGGAGTGGCGCGACCGCTACCCGCTCTCGCAGCTCCCGACGCCAGAGGCGAAGCGGAAGGCGATCGAGAAATGGGGCTGGCTCGTGGGCAAGGGAGAGAAGCCGAAGGATCGCTAGCAGGCCCGGCTAATTGCCATACCATTCGACCATTCCGGCGACGGAGGGGTGGGCTGGACGTCTTCTTCGGCAGCCTCGTCACTGTCCTGGCGTGGCCGACCGTGGGCCTCCTGCTCGTCGGGGTCCTCGTCGGGTTCGTCGTGGGCATCCTTCCCGGGCTCGGCGGCGCGGTCACGCTCGCGCTGATGCTGCCCTTCATCTACGACATGGACCCGATCCCGGCCTTCGCCTTCCTGCTCGGGATGCATGCCGTGGTCGCGACGACCGGCGACATCACCTCGGTCCTCTTCGGCATCCCCGGTGAGGCGACCACGGTGGCGACCATCTTCGACGGCCATCCGATGGCCCAGCGCGGGGAGGCAGGGCGTGCGCTCGGCGCGGTGCTCTTCAGCTCGCTCGTCGGCGCGATCATCGGGGCCGCGGCGCTCGCGATCTCCATCCCCATCGTCCGTCCACTCGTGCTCTCGTTCGGGCCGCCAGAGTTCTTCTCGCTGGCGCTGCTCGGGCTCACCTTCGTGGTGGCGCTGTCCGGCGGCAACCTCGTGAAGGGGCTGGTCATGGCGCTCGCGGGGGCGACACTCGCGATGGTCGGCCTCGATCCGTTCGCCGGGCGCCAGCGCTTCACCTTCGGGCAGCTCTACCTGTGGGATGGCCTCTCCATCGTGCCGGTCGTCATCGGGCTGTTCGCCCTCCCGGAGACCCTGCAGCTCATGTCGAGCGGTAACAGCATCGCGACCGGCGTGACCGGCAAGATCACGGGGATCACGCAGGGCATCCGCGACACATTCACCCACTGGTGGCTGACGACGCGGTGCAGCCTCATCGGTGTCTTCGTGGGGTTCATCCCGGGTATGGGGGGTGCGACGGCGCAGTTCATCGCGTACGCACACGCCCAGCAGACCTCGAAGCATCCCGAGGAGTTCGGCAAGGGCTCGATCGAAGGCGTCCTCGCGGCTGGCTCCGTGAACAACTCGAAGGAAGGCGGATCGATCATCCCCACCGTGGCGTTCGGCGTGCCGGGCAGCACCTCGACCGCCATCCTCCTCGGCGCTTTCCTCATCCTCGGCCTCGTCCCCGGCCCGGACATGCTCACGAAGCATCTCGACGTCACCTTCTCGATGGTCTGGATCATCGTGCTTGCCAACATCCTGGCCGTGGCTCTCAGCTTCCTCTTCCTCAGGCAGCTCGTGAAGCTCACCTTCGTCCCCGGCCGGCTGCTGGTGCCGTTCCTCCTCGCCCTCATCACCGTCGGCGCGTTCACGACGCACAACGACATCCTCGACATTGTGGTCATGCTCGTGTTCGGCTTCATCGGCTGGATCTGCCTGCGCTGGGACCTGCCACGTGCACCGCTGCTCCTCGCGTTCGTCCTGGGCCCCACTGCCGAGCGGTACCTCTTCCTCTCGAACCAGCTGTACGGTTGGGAATGGCTCACGCGCCCGATCACGATCGTCCTGTTCCTCATCGCGCTCGGCGGGCTCGTGTTCTCGATCCGCCGCGAGCGCGCCGAACGCAAGCGGACGGCACTGTCGTGAGCCGGGTTCCCGGTCCGATCGTGGTGGCCGCCGGCGTCGTGGTCTTCTTCGCTTATGCCCTGTATGAGACGCAGACCTGGGCGACGCGCTCGCGGACCTACGGGATCGGCGTCACGGCACTCGGCCTCGTGTTCGCGCTGGCGATGCTCGTTCGAGAGGTCATGCGGCAGCGTCGCCAGGGCGCGGCGGCGGGGCCGGCGGTGCTCGACTACGGCACCCCGGTGGAACTCCACTCGGTCGCCTGGGCCGCGGGCTTCTTCGCCTCGATCTGGCTCGTCGGCCTGGTCGGGTCCGTTCCGTTGTTCTCGGCGGCGTACCTGCGCCTCGTGGCGCGCACCTCATGGGTCGTGATCGTGCTGTACGCGGCGATCGCCACGTCCTTTATCTACCTGGTCTTCGTATACCTGTTGCACATCCCGCTGCCGGCAGGTCTCCTGTTCGGCGGGCGGGGCGAGTAGGTTTGACGAAGAAAAGAGGAGGGGCCATGCGCACCGTGATCAGGGCACTCGCGATCTCGCTTACGACGCTCCTCGTGGCGGCGGCCTGCGGACCCGCAGCGGGTCCCGGGACCGGCTCCGCGACGAGCGCCCCGACCGCAGCCGCTACCGCCGCGGCGACCGCCGATGTGGCGGCGTTCTACAAGGGCAAGAACGTCTCGATCGTCATCGGCTACGACGCCGGCGGCGGCTACGACACCTACGCGCGCACGCCCTCGCAGTTCATCGGCAAGCACATCCCGGGCAACCCGACGGTCATCGTCGAGAACATGCCGGGCGCCGGGAGCATCAAGGCGGCGAACCACCTGTTCGCCGCGGCCCCGAAGGACGGCACGGTCTTTGGCACGTTCGGCCGCGGGCTCCCCTACACCGAGCTCATCGCCGACCCGGCAGCGCAGTTCAAGTCCGCACAGTTCAACTGGATCGGCTCGATGAACGACGAGGTGAGCATCTGCGTGCTGCGCAGCGACTCGCCGGTCAAGACCTTCGAGCAGACCCTCACGACCTCGGTGAAGATCGGCGCCACCGGCCCCGACGACGACACCGGCTTCTTCCCGCGCTTCCTGAACGGCGCGCTCGGCACGAAGTTCCAGCTGGTCACCGGCTATGCCGGCGGCAACGACGTCAACCTCGCGATCGAGCGCGGCGAGGTCGCGGGTCGCTGCGGCTTCTCGTGGTCCTCGATCGTCAGCACCCGGCCGCAGTGGCTGGCGGACAAGTTCGTGAACCTCCTCGTGCAGATGTCGCTGTCGAAGCACCCGGACATCCCGGCAACGGTCCCGCTCATCATGGATTACGCGAAGACCGACGACGTCCGTCAGATGTTCGAGGTCATCTTCTCGCGGCAGACGATGGGCCGTCCGTTCGCGGCACCGCCCGGCGTCCCCGCAGAGCGCGTGAAGGCGCTGCGCGACGCGTTCGACAAGACGATGGCGGATCCCGAGTTCAAGGCGGCCGCCGCCAAAGCGAAGCAGGAGATCAACCCGAAGGGCGGCGCTGACATCCAGAAGATCGTCGAGAAGATCTTCACCACCCCGAAGCCGCTCGTGGACAAGATCAAGGCGATCCTCGGCTAGGAGCCATCGGGAGGGCGGCCGCCGCGAGGTGGCCGCCCCTTTCATCCCTGGTCCCGGCGCGTCTTCCGCATATAGCCGAGCTCGGCCAGCCACCGCCCGGTCTCGCCGCTCACGACCGTGCGCGCGCGAGAGAGATCGCGAGCTCGCGCGACGCCCGACAGGAACACCGCCGTGCGCAGCTCGAGCTCGAACTGGTCGAGCCATCGCTCGACAGCGGCCTCGCCGGCGAGCGCAGCCTGGAGGAGCGGCCTGCCGACCCCGACCACGGTCGCCCCGAGGGCGATCGCCTTCGCGGCGTCGAGCCCGCTCCGCACCCCTCCGGTCGCCATGACCGGCAGCCGCGAGGCGGCCGCACCGACGACCGCCACCGCGGTCGGCAGACCCCAGTCGCGGAAGCGCGCGCCGAGCAACGCGCGCGCCTCGTCGCCGCGCTCGCGTGCGCGCTCGGCCTCGACCGCCGCGAACGAGGTGCCGCCGACGCCACCGACGTCGATGGCAGCGACGCCGAGGCCGCGGAGGCGAACGGCGACCTCGCGGGAGATCCCCGCGCCGGTCTCCTTGGCGATGACCGGCACCGGTGACGCCCGCACGATGCGCCGGAGGGCGCGGCCGGCGCCGTGCGCGCGCGTCTGACCTTCCGGCTGGACCGACTCCTCGAGGTAGTTCAGGTGCACCGCGAGCGCGTCCGCGCGCACCATGCGCACGATCGCGCGCACGTCGGCCGCCCGGAGCGGCCCCTCACTGTCCTGCGGGACGAGCTGCGAGATGCCGATGTTGCCGATGACGAAAGCCTTCGGCGCGGCCTCGCGCACGACCGAGTACGACGGGACGAGGGACGGATCGCGGAGCGCCGCACGCTGGCTGCCGACCCCGATCGCCACACCACGTCGGCCGGCGATCCGCGCGAGGACCTCGTTGATCGCCTGTGCGCGGGGATGGCCGCCGGTCATCCCGGAGATGACGAGCGGCAGCGCGAGCTTCCGCCCGAGGAACCGCGTGGTGAGGTCGACCGCATCGGCATCAACGTCGGGAAGCGCGTCGTGAAGGAGGTGCACGTCGTCCCAGCCCGCGGCGATACGCGTCTCGATGTCCGCTTCCGCGGCCACCCGGAGATGGTCGGCCTTGCGCTGAGCGATGTCGCTCAGGCGAGGACCCCTTCATCGCGCAGCCGCTGGACCCCTTCGCGCCCGAGCCCGAGCAGCTCGCCGAACACGCGCTCATTGTCAGCGCCGAGCAGCGGGCCTGCACGCTCGAGGCACGCGGGCGTCGCGGACAGCGTGAACGGGGGCGCCATCCCGACAACGGTCCCGAGGACCTCGTGCGGGAGCGACCGCCAGAACCGCCGGGAAGCGAGCTGCGGGTCGCTGAAAAGCTCCGAGATCGTGAGCACCGGTGCTGCGTGGACGCTCCTGTCGCGTAGATCCGCGCAGACCTGGTCGCGGTCGAGCGTGCGGACGTGCTCGCCGATCGCGCGGTCGAGCTCCGCCTCGTTCGCGCGCCTCCCCTCGACCGTCGCGAAGCGCGGCTCGCAGGTCCAGGCCGGCCAGCCGAGTGCGGTGCCGAGCCGGGACCACTCGTCGTCATCCCAGACGGACAACGCACACCAGCGGTCGTCGCCTGCGCATCTGTAGACACCATGTGGCACGGCCACGAGATCGCGGTCGCCGACGCGCGAGGGCACGGTCCCGTTCGCCGCGTGCTCGAGGAGCGCGGGTGTGACGAACTGGAGGCCCGACTCGTACTGCGACAGGTCGATGTAGCAGCCCTGTCCCGTCGTCCGACGGCGGAGGAGCGCGGCGAGCACGGCGGCGACGCCGTGGCCGACCGCGATGTAGTCGATGTACGGCCCGTAGAGGAGCACCGGCGACCCATCCTCCTCACCGAGGAGGTGAAGAAAGCCCGCAAGCGCGGTGAGCTGGCTGCCATACCCGGGAATGCGCGCGTGTGGCCCGGTCTGTCCCTGGTTGCAGCTCGACAGCATGACGAGGTCCGGTCGCTCGCCAAGGAGCCGCTCGGGGTCGAGGCCCCACTTCGCCATATGACCCGGCGTGAAGCTTTCGATGACCACATCGGCCTTCGCGATGAGCGCGCGCGCGAGGTCAGGTCCACGCGCGTGCTTCAGGTCCAGCGACACGCCGAGCTTGCCCTGGTTGTAAAAGGCGAACATGCCCGCCCGGTCGAGTCCCGGAAGGTTGTCCTTGAACGGCGGGTAGGCGGTCCGGAACGGATCGGGCGCGCTCGCCGACTCGACGTGGATGACCTCGGCGCCGTGGTCCGCGAGGTACTTGCCGATGAGCGGTCCGGCCGCGGCGAACCCGAACTCGACGACGCGCAGACCAGAGAGAGCAGCGCTCACCCGGGACCGAGCTCCCGCCGGATCTCCAGGTCGTGCTCGCCCACGCGGGGAGCGCCACGGCGGAGCGTCGGGCGCTCGCCATCGAACAGCGCGAACCCGCCGGGGAACCGCAGCGACGGGCCATCGTCGCGCGGCAGCTCCTGCCAGAACCCGCGCACCGCAAGCTGGGCGTCCGCGGCGATGTCCTCGGTCGTCGACACCGGGTAGCCGAGCATGTTGCGCTCGACCGAGCCCGCGAAGAACTCGGCCTTCGTGAGCCGCAGGAAGAAGGGCGCGATGGATCCCTCGAGCCGGGCGACGTCCTCCTGCGTCAGGGTCCGCGGATCCCAGGAATCCCAGTCGACCGCGGAGATCTCCGGCGGGAGGTCGCCGCGCGCCGCCATCCACTGCGCGAGCATCCGGCCGGTGTGGCGCCCGATCGGTCCGCCCTGCAGCGCGAAGCTCACGTAGCCGTCCTTGCAGGGCCAGACGTTCCGGAACATCGCGCCGACGATGCTGCGACCGAGCAAGAACGGACCTGTGCGACCGTGGTCCTCGCGCGCGACATCCCACCAGAGCGGCGCCGGGGCGTGGACCGTGGCCATGCTCGCCTGCGCGGACACGTCGACGCGCTGCCCACCGCCGGCTGCCGGCCGCGCGAGCGCGGCGAGGAGCGTGCCGACCGCGCCGTACATCCCCGCCCAGTAGCCGGACTGGGGCAGGCTGGTGCGGACCGGGCGGCCATCCGGCTCGCCGGCGAGCCACAGGGCGCCGCTCATCGCGGTGACCTCGAGGTCGGAGGCGGGTACGGTCGCGAGCGGCCCCTCGGACCCGTACGGCGTGATCGCTGTGTGGATGAGGCGATCGTTCCACGTCCAGAGCGTCGCGTCGTCGAGGCCGAGCGACGTGAGGTGTCCAGGCGCGAACGACTCGACGAGGACGTCGGCCCCGAGGACCAGCCCCCGGAACAGCTTCCGACCGACCTCGGTGGCGAGGTCGCAGACGATGCTGCGCTTGTTCGCATTCAACGCGAGCCACCAGACGCTCCCGTCGGGATCCGGCTGGTCAGCGACGAAGGGAGGAAGCGTGCGGGTCAGGTCGCCGCCGGGGGGCTCCACCTTCACCACATCGGCGCCGAGATCGGCGAGCAGCCGGCCGCAATACGCACCTTCGCGGCCGGCGAGGTCGAGCACGCGCAGCGGGACCAGCGGGGTGGACGCGCTCACTGTGGCCTTAGCGGCCGCTGCGCGCGAGCACCTCGGCCCAGCTCTGCCCCTTCATGAGCGCCTTCGCCCAGCCGATCTGGTCGTCGTCGAACCACTTCGACGGGTCGACCCGGTCGATCGGGTAGACCGGCCGCATGAAGTCGTTCTCGAGGCCGAAGGGGATCGTCGCGTCGATGCCCATGCCGCCCTCGAACCGGATGTTCATGCCCGTCCAGGCCTCCTTGCCGGCGGTGACGCGCTCGGACGGGATGAAGGTCTGGCCGGCGCCACCGGGGACCGGCTTCAGGATGTCCTGGTTCGGGTTCACCCGGGTCGTGAGCGCCCAGATGATGTCGTCCATCGAGTAGATGTCAACGTCCTCGTCAACGACGATGCATAGGCGAAGGCCCGCGCTCGAGGCCATCGACGCCGCGATGAAGTTGCGCACCCAACCGTCGTCGGTCTTCAGGCGCTTCTTCACCTGGAGGATGCAACCCGCCCAGTCCGTCATCGGGAACGGGATGTTCACGTCCTTGATGAGGCCCGGCTGGATGCGATCGCAGAGCTCATAGAACGCCGACTCGCGCACCGTCGTGTCGATGTTGTTGCAGTCGTACATGTGCACACCCATCGGGTAGATGAGCGGCTTCGTCTCGCGCTTGCGCATCGTGATCCCGGTGACGTGGAAGGTCTGCGTGCGGTAGGCCTTTCCCATGTAGCCGGCCCACTCCGGGTGGAAGTGGAAACGGCCCTGCGTG
>JBKJTV010000307.1:0-5060 GCA_046589985.1 Candidatus Limnocylindria bacterium
TCGGATGGTCCGCGCAGTCCTCTAGGCACCGCTCACCTCTCCCTGCGGGAATCGTGCCCGCAGCGCCGCGATCCCCGCGGCGACGACGGTCTCGTGATCCTTCGCCCAGAACGTCACGTGGTATCGCGCCCTGCCGTCAACGACGCTCCGGAGCTCCAGCGTCGGAGCCGGCTCGAGCGCCGCGCCGGCCTCCGTGAGCGCCTCGTGGACCTTCGCGGCGTCGACCGCCCCCGCCGGGTCGGCATCGACGGAGAGACCAATGGTCGCGCGACGCATCGGGTAGCGCGAGAAGTTCACGACCGCGTCGGTCATGAGGCTCGCGTTCGGCACGATCACCTCCCGCCCGTCAGGCGTGCGCAGCTGCGTCGTGCGGAAGGAGATCTCACGGACCTCGCCGGTGTGGCCGGAGATCTCGATCGTGTCGCCGATGCGGAAGGGCCGCTCGACGAGCACCCAGAGACCTGCGAAGAAGTTCTTCAGGATGTCCTGGAGCGAGAGGCCGATGACGATCCCGATGACGCTGAACGAGGTGAGGATCCAGCCGAAGGCGCCCTGGGTGTAGATGGCGAGGATCGCGAGCAGGCCGAGCACCAGCACCAGGACCTGGGCGAGATTCCCCAGGAGGACGGTCGCGTTGGCGTGGGCGCGGTGCCGGGCCAGGGCGCGCATCGCGGTCGCCCGGACGGCCCGGGCGATGACGAGCGCCACGACAGCCACGACCAGCGCCCAGAGCGTCCGGATCGTGTAGTCGAGCGCGGTATCCCGCAGCGAGGCAGCATCCAGGGGCACGCTGGCGAGGATAGGGGCCTCTTGACAGACAGAACATGCGTTCGGTACAGTCCGGAGCATGACGAAACAGGACCAGCAGCGGGCAGACAAGATCCTCGCGTTCGTCCGAACGCACTCGGCGGAGCACGGCTACCCGCCAAGCGTCCGGGAGATCGCCCAGGCCGTCGGTCTCGCCTCGACCTCCGCCGTGCACCACCACCTCACGAAGCTCGAAGAGGCGGGAAAGCTCCAGAAGCAGGCCACCCGCTCGCGCGCGCTGACCCTGCCGGGGCTGCTCGGCGCCGCCAAGGCCCTCATCCAGGCCCCGCTCTACGGCGAAGTCTCTGCCGGTGGTGGCGTGTTCGCGTACCAGGATCAGAGCGAGACGATGTCGCTCCCGACCGAGCTCGGCGCGAAGCACGACTCCTTCGTCCTCCGGGTTCGCGGCGAGTCGATGATCGACGACCACATCCAGAACGGCGACTACGTCGTCGTCCAGCCGCAGAGCGTCGCCCGCGACGGAGACATCGTCGTGGCGCTCCTCGACGATGGCACGGCGACGCTGAAGCGCTACTTCAAGGAAAAGGACCGCGTCCGTCTGCAGCCCTCGAACGCCGCCATGTCGCCGATCTACGCGCGCGAAGTGAAGATCCAGGGCAAGTGCATCGGTGTCATTCGCCGGCTGACCTAGGCCGCTCCTCCGGCTAGCCTCGGACGACAGTGGTCGGCTCCTCGGTCCCGCGGACCCTCTCTCTTCGTGAGCTGAATCGCGCGACGCTGGCGCGCCAGCTGCTGCTGCGTCGCGCGCGGCTTGACCCGGTGGAGGCGATCGACCGCCTCGCGGGTCTCCAGGCGCAGTGGTCGCCATCGCCCTACCTCGCGCTGTGGGCGCGGCTCTCCCACTTCCAGCGCGACGACCTCACCGAGGCGCTCCTCGAACGACGCGTCGTAAAGGCGACGCTCATGCGGACGACGCTGCATCTCGTGAGCGCGCACGAGTATCCCCAGTACGCGAAGCTCACCTCCGACGCGCGACTGCGCCTCCTCACGTCGGTCGCGCGCCGGACAGGCCTCGACACCGCGCACCTGAACGACGAGCTCATGCGGTTCGCCTCGCGAAAGCCGCGCTCGCTCACCGAGATCGGCGACTTCGTCCTCGGCCGGATCGGCCCGTCGACGCACCCGACGTCCACGGTCGCGCGGTTCGCGCTCTGGACACTGCTCAGCGCGGACGGTTGGTTCGTGAATGCGCCGCCGAACGGGCTCTGGGGCAGCTACATCGGCGGGCAGTACGTCGCGGCGCGCTCGTGGCTGCGCCCGCTCCGCGCGCCGACCGTCGAGGCGGCGGCGATGCACGTCCTCCGCCGCTACCTCGCGGCGTTCGGGCCCGCGACGCTTGCGGACGCGGTGTCGTGGAGTCACGGTCGGCCCGCGGTGCTCCGTGCTGCGCTTGAAGGACTCGGCGACGAGATCGTCACCTTCAGGGACGAGCGGGGCCGGACGCACCACGACCTCCGGCGCGCACCACGGCCCGGCCCCGACGCGCCTTCCCCGATCCGCTTCCTGCCGAAGTGGGACAGCCTCCTCCTCGCCTACCAACCGGCGGAACGCGCGCGGGTCCTGCCCGAGCGGCTGCGGAAGGCGGTCATCGCCGTGAATGGCGACGTCACGCCGACGGTGCTCGTCGACGGCGTCGTCGCCCCGCGCTGGGACGTCCGCGAAACGAAAGGGGCCGCCGTGGTGAGCGTCGCCCCGTTCGGGCGGCTCGCACGGTCCGACCGGGGCGCGATCATCGAAGAGGGCGAGCGTCTCGCGCGCTTCATCCACCCCGAGGCAGGCTCCCACGGGGTCCGGATCCTCCGGCCGGACGGACTTCCCCGCTGGAACCAGAGCATCAGGCCGTGATCCGCGCCATCCTCCACTGCGACCTCGACGCCTTCTACGCGAGCGTCGAGCAGCGCGACCATCCCGAGTACCGCGGGAAGCCCGTCATCGTCGGCGGAGGGCCGAACGAGCGGGGTGTCGTGAGCGCCGCCTCATACGAGGCGCGCCGCTTCGGCGTCCGGTCCGCGATGCCGCTTCGCGAGGCCGGCCGCCTCTGCCCCGAGGGCATCTTCGTGCCAGGCGACTACGAGGGCTATCAGGCGGCGTCCGACGCGGTCATGGCGCTCTTCTTCGAACGCACGCCGCTCGTCGAGCCGATCTCGCTCGATGAGGCGTTCCTCGACGTCACCGCGACGCACCACCTGTTCGGCGGACCGGAGCAGATGGCGGTCGACCTGAAAGCCGCGACGCGCTCGCACCTCGGCCTGGTCCTCTCGGTCGGCGTCGCGGCGAACAAGCTCTGCGCGAAGATCGGGTCGGACCTGCGCAAGCCTGACGGTCTCGTCGTCGTGTCCGCTGGCGACGAGGCCGCGTTCCTCGCCCCGCTCGCTCTCGAGCGCCTGTGGGGGGTCGGGCCGAAGACGCGGGAGGTGCTGCTCGGGTTCGGCATCCGGACCATCGGTGACCTCGCCAAAATGGACCCGGCGCTCCTCGAGGCCCGCCTCGGCGCCCACGGACGGTCCATCGGCGAGCGGGCCCGCGGCATCGACGATGGCGAGGTGATCCCGTGGGTGGAGCCGAAGTCCGTCGGCCACGAGCACACCTTTGACACGAACACGCTCGATCGCGGGACCATCGAATCGACGCTTCTCAGGCTCTCGCAGGGTGTCGGCCGGCGCGCGCGTGAGGCGGGCGTTCGCGGCCGGACGGTCACGCTGAAGCTGCGCGTGGCGCCCTTCGAAACACGCAGCCGGCAGCGCACACTGGCCGACGCAACGGACGCGGACCTCACGATCTACGAGGCCGCGCGGGCACTCCTGCGCGATGCCATCGCGCGGGATCGCGAGAACGGGCACGTCAGTCCGGTGCGGCTCATCGGTGTCAGCATTTCCAACCTGGTCGAGGGCGCGCAGCTCGGCCTCTTCGAAAATGCCCGTGCCGCGCGCATCGACGCCGCGCTCGACGCGGTCCGCGACCGTTTCGGGGACGGAAAGCTCGATCGCGCAAGTGCCAGCGAAGTCAAGATACGTCGACGGCTCACAGATCAGCGCGGCAAGCGTTGACCTCTGTAGCCGCCTCACTCGCTTGTGAGGCCTTCTGTGGACGAACCTGTGGACGAGAACGTGGACAAAGGACCTTGCCGGAGTGACCCTCCAGTGACGATGATGCGCGTGTCGCAGTGACGAGGATGCGGGGGAGGCCCAAGGGTTGGCAGAGGAGCGGATCGCCGAGCTGGCGATCGACTTCATCACATTCTGCTTTGCGCGGCGTTCAGTGGAATGGCCGCTCCTCTATGACGAGATGTGTTTCGTCGCAGGGAATCGGCTTTTCAAAGGACTCGGGTACGGCGAGCTGAAAGAGGCGGGTCTCGATCTGACGCTCGGAGGCATGGGACGGACCAGCCGCCTGGCGAGCGAAGTCACGAAGCAGATTCGCCGGACACCACTGGCGGCAGTACCGGCGACCTAACGACATTGGCCACACCGGCGGGGCGGCGAGTGAAAGGAAGCGCACTCGCCGCCTCTTTTTTTCTGCGTTTCGGCCGGTTTCTGGCACAATTGGGTCGCATCCCAACCTTGGTCCCGTGGTGCAGCGGCCTAGCATACGTCCCTGTCAAGGACGAGATCGCCGGTTCGAATCCGGTCGGGACCGCCGCGTTGAACTTTTCCGCCGAGGCTCTCCACCGCGGCCTTCGCCCCGGCCGCGCGCACCTTCACCGCTAGGAGCGGGGCGATGTCGGCCTTCGGGCGCACGGCCGTCAACCAGCCGTCCTCGACCACCACGCGGTCGATGAAGCGCTCGACGAATGCACGCCGGGCCTTCGGCGTCGCAGCCTCCCACGTCCGGGCGAAGTCGGAGGCGATCTTCAGCGCATCCATCGACCCGTTGGCGTCTGACACTCGGTCGACCTTGGCCAACTGCATCTGGAAGTCGCCGAGTTCGGCGCGGTAGGCGTCCTCCGTGTAGGTCTGGTCCCAGGCGAAACGCTTGCCGATGCGATTGATCGCTTGGCGCAGACGCTCGGCTTGGCCGGCGTCGCTGCCGGCCGCGACCTGCCGCTCGATGAGCACCGCTACCGCGCGCGTCACCTCGGGGGTGAGCGAGAGCGCCTCCGAGATCCACGCACCGAACTGCGTCTCGAGGTGGTCGGCGGGGACGCTTCGCTGCTCGCAGCCGCGGTGGTTGGCCGCCGCACGGCAGCGCAGCCGGCCCTTGGACGACACCGTAACCTGCGCGCCGCATGGGCA
>JBKJTV010000069.1:0-5010 GCA_046589985.1 Candidatus Limnocylindria bacterium
GATGACGACGTATACACGGAGCGCCCGAGGCTCTGCGACCTCGGCTACCTGCGCGTGCCCTACGTCCGCGAGAGCGGAGAGGTCGGCTACCGCTGCGCAAGCGAGCCGGTCAAGCATTACGTCCGCAAGGGCGGCGCGGCGGAGGACACCGTCGGCCGCAAGTGTTTGTGCAACGCGCTCGCGGCGAATGTCGGGATCGCGCAGACCCGGCGCACCGGCTACACGGAAGTACCGCTGGTGACGCTCGGGGCGGACCTCGACGGCGCCCGGGCCTTCAGCCGCGAGCACCCGGGAGACTGGAGCGCGACCGAGGCGGTCGCGTGGCTGCTCAGCGCGGTCCCCGCCCCGCTCTCCGCCCCGCTCTCCGCGCGGTGAGCACCGCCGGGGTGGGCGGGCTCACCACGGCCGAGGCCATGACGCGCCTGCGCCTGCACGGCCCGAACGTCGTCGTGCCGGAGCCGGCGCGCGGCGGGATGCTCAGCGTCATCGCGCGCGCCCTCGTCGACCCCACGGCGCTCCTCCTGCTCGTCGCCGCCGGCGTGTACTTCACCATCGGGGAGAGCGCGGACGGCGTCGTCGCACTCGTCGCGCTGGTGCCCATCGTGGGCGTGAACGTCGTCCTCGAGCAGCGCACGGAGCGGGCGCTCGCCGCGGTCGCGAAGCTCGCGGCGCCCACGGCTCGCGTGCTGCGCGATGGCGCGGAACGCAGCATCCCGGCGCGCGACATCGTGCCAGGCGATCTCGTCACGGTGCACGAGGGAGACTTCCTGCCCGCCGACGGCGTCGTCGCTCACTCGACGCAGCTCGACGTCGACGAGTCGGCGCTCACCGGTGAGTCGCTCCCGGTCCGGAAGGACGAGCTCGTTGACGCGCGACTCCTCGCCGGCACGACGGTCCTCGCGGGACGCGCGACGATGCTGGTGGAGCGGACCGGAGCGTCCACGGAGTACGGCGCCCTCGCACGGTCCGTCGCCGCCGCCGCCGATCCGCCGTCGCGGCTCCAGATCGCGATCCGCCGCCTCGTGGTGCGGCTGGGCGCCATCGCGCTGGTCGCGTGCGCCGGCGTGGTCACGATCGCGCTCGTGCAGGGACGGCCGTTCGCGGACGCGATCGTCGCGGCGGTGAGCCTCGCGATGGCCACGGTGCCGGTGGAGCTGCCGATGGTGTTCACGCTGTACCTCGGTCTCGGCGCGTGGCGGCTCGCGCGCGACAACGCGCTCGTCCGGCGCCTCCCGAGCGTCGAGACGCTCGGCTCGACGACCGTCATCTGCGTCGACAAGACGGGAACGCTGACGACCGGGAACGTGGAGCTCTCAACGGTCGTCGCGCTGCCGAACATCGACGAGCGGACCGTGCTCCGAGCGGCGGTGCTCGCGAGCGAGCCGGATCCGTTCGATCCACTCGATCGCGCGATCGTCCGCGCGGCGGCGGCCGCCGGCATCGACGTGGACGCGTTGCACTCGGGGACGCTCGTGCGCGACCACGCGTTCGCATCGACGCACCCGATGGTGACGCACGCGTGGGCGAGCGGTGAGGGCATCACCGTCGCGGCCAAGGGCGCGACCGAGACCGTCCTGGTGGCCTCGATCGGCGCGTCGGCCGAGCAGCGCGCGTGGCTGCACGACGCGATGGCCGTTGCCGCGGCGCGCGGGGCTCGCGTCCTTGCCGTCGCGTCCGGCTGCGGACAGGCGGACGCGGACCGCGACAAGGACGAGTCGGCGCTGCGACCGCTCGGCCTGGTCATCTTCGAGGATCCTGTGCGCGAGGGCGTCGAAGCCGCGCTCGCGCGTTGCCGTCGCGCCGGGATCCGCGTGATCATGACCACCGGCGACCACCCGGCGACCGCCGCGGCCGTCGCCGGGCAGCTCGGGTTCCCGCCAGAAGCGGTCGCCACCGGCGCCGACATCGACGCGGCATCCGGCGACGCGCTCCTCACACTCGTCCGCCGCGCGTCGGTGTTCGCCCGGGTGCGCCCCGAGCACAAGCTGCGGCTCGTCCGCGCGCTGCGCGCGTCCGGCGAGACCGTGGCGATGACCGGTGACGGCACGAACGACGCGCCGGCTCTCCGCGAGGCCGACATCGGCATCGCGATGGGCAGGCGCGGTACCGAGGTCGCGCGAGCCGCGGCGTCACTCGTCCTGCTCGACGACTCGTTCGCGACCATCGAGCGCAGCATCGAGGACGGCCGCCGGATCTTCGACAATCTGCGGGCGGCGTTCGTGTACCTCATCGCGTTCCACGTGCCGCTCGTGCTGCTCGGGCTCGTGATCCCGGCCGCGGGGGCGCCGCTGCTCCTGCTCCCGATCCACCTCGTGTGGCTCCAGCTCATCGTCCATCCGACCTCCGCGCTCGTCTTCGAAGCACGGCCGGCCGCGCGCAACGTGATGGAGCGCCCGCCGAGGCGCGCGCGGGATGACGTGTTCTCCGCGAGGGAGCTCGCCTTCGCCGCCGCCCGCGGCGCGTCGCTCACGGTCGCTGTCGCGGTGCTGTATCTCGCGGGTCTGCCGACCCTGGGCGAGGCAGCTGCCCGGTCGTTCGCGCTCGTGGCCCTCGTGACAGGTCAGGCGGCGCTCGTCATTGCGGAGCAGGGGCGTGCGGGCGACGCCAGCGCGACGGGCGGTCGCGTGCTGCTGCCGGCGCTCGTCGCGACCGCCGCCAGCGTCGTCGCCATCGTGACCATCCCCCCGATCGCGGGACTGTTCCACGTCGCGCCGCTCGACGCCCTCGCGTGGGTCACGGCGATCTCGGGCGGGACGCTCGGAGCCGTCGCGCTGGAGCCGCTGCGCCGGCTCGCTCTCGCGCGATCGGCGCCCGCCGTCACCTCATGACGCGGGCGTAAGGAGCCGCCGCGTCGCGCGGACCACCTCGAGGTCCTCCCGCGCGCGGACGAGCAGGACGCGCGTCGATGCGGACGGCGCCGAGAGGTCAGCGTCCTCCGTCGACCGCTCGTTGATCGCTGCGTCGACCGCAACGCCGAGGAAGGCCAGTCCAGCGCACGCCTCGCGGCGGATGCGCGCGGAACCCTCGCCAACACCTCCGGTGAAGGCGATCGCGTCCACACCGCCCATCGCCGCAGCCATCTGCGCGATGCCCGCGCGGAGTCGGTGCAGGTAGATCGCAAGGGCCAGGACAGCGCGCTCGTCGCCATGCTCGCTTGCCGCGAGCACCTCTCGCATATCGCCGGAGAGCCCAGAGACGCCGAGCAGACCGCTGCGGCGTTCGAGCGCGTCCTCGATCTCTTCGGTCTCGATGCCCTGCCGCTGGAGCCACAGCAGCATGCCGGGGTCGATCGAGCCGGCGCGCGTCGCCATGACAAGTCCCTCGAGGGGCGTGAAGCCCATGGTCGTGTCGACCGAGCGGCCGCCGTCCACCGCGGCCAGCGACGCACCCGCACCCAGATGGCAGGTCACGACGCGGATCTCCGCGAGCGGCCGGCCGATGAGCTCGGCGCTCCGGCGCGCCGCGTACGCGTGCGAGAGTCCGTGGAAACCGTAGCGCCGGATCCCGAACCTCAGGGTCCACTCGCGCGGGATCGCGTAGATCGCCGCCGGATCCGGGATCGTGGCATGGAAGGCCGTGTCGAAGCACGCGACCTGCGGGACCCCGGGAAGGGCTCTGCTCGCGGCCTCGATCGCGGCGATCGCCGCGGGCTGATGCAGCGGCGCGAGCTCCACGAGCGCGCGCAGTCGTGCGAGCACCGCATCCGTGATGAGGACCGGCTCCCGAAGATCGGCGCCGCCGTGCACGACGCGATGGCCGACCGCATCGATGTCGCGCTCGCCGCGCACGAAGCGCTCGAGGCCTTCGCGCGCGCCGTCCATCATCGACGGGAGATCCGCCGAGGAGACGACCGCGTCGTCTGCGCCGATGACGCGGACCTTCAGACTGCTCGATCCGGAATTGACGACGAGGATGCGCCCGCTCAGTGTGGCCAGACCCACTCTGCGACCTCGGCTTCATCCACTCCGTGCTCGCGGGCGAACGCCTGCGCCGCCTGCCGCCGCCCGACCATGAGCTGACGCACCCGCGCCGCGCGCGAGGCGAGACCCGGCACGCGGTCGATGACGTCCATGACGAGGTGGTACCGGTCGAGGTCGTTCCGCAGCAACATGTCGAACGGCGTCGTCACGGACCCCTCCTCTTTGTATCCACGCACGTGGAGGTTCACGTGATTCGTACGCCGGTACGCGAGCCGGTGGATCGACCACGGGTAGCCGTGGAAGGCGAAGATGACAGGACGATCCGTCGTGAAGAGCGCGTCGAACTCCGCGTCCGGAAGCCCGTGCGGATGCTCGGTCTGCGGCTGCAGCGTCATGAGGTCGACGACGTTGACCACACGCACCGCGAGATCGGGGAGATGCCGGCGCAGGAGATCCGCGGCGGCGAGCGTCTCCACCGTCGGGATGTCGCCGCAGCAGGCGAGGACCACATCGGGCTCGCGTTCGCCGTCGGTGCTCGCCCAGGCCCAGCGGCCGATGCCGCGCGTCGCGTGAGCCACCGCGTCGCCGATCGGGAGGTAGTCGAGCGACGGTTGCTTGCCGATCACGACGACGTTCACGAAATCGCGGCTTCGCAGGCAGTGATCCGCGACCGAAAGCAGCGTGTTCGTGTCCGGGGGCAGGTAGATGCGGATATGCGCGCCCTTCTTGTTCAGGACGACGTCGAGGAACCCCGGGTCCTGGTGCGAGAAGCCGTTGTGATCCTGCTGCCACACGTGGCTCGTGAGCAGGTAGTTCAGCGAGGCGACCGGCCGCCGCCAGGCCAGCTGGCGGCTGGCGTCGAGCCACTTCGCGTACTGGTTGAACATCGAGTCGACGATGTGGATGAACGCCTCGTAGCAGTTGAACAGGCCGTGGCGGCCGGTGAGCAGGTAGCCCTCGAGCCAGCCCTGGCACAGGTGCTCCGAGAGCACCTCCACCACGCGACCGTCGGGCGACAGGTGCTCGTCCGTCGGCAGGATCCGCTCCTGCCAGGCACGGTCCGTCGCCTCGAAGACGGCCGATAGCCGGT
>JBKJTV010000100.1:0-5923 GCA_046589985.1 Candidatus Limnocylindria bacterium
GTCTTGCCGGCGCCGTTCGGGCCGAGGAAGCCGAAGACCTCCCCTTCGCGCACGTCCAGGTCGAGGCCGTCGACCGCGGTGAGCGCGCCAAATCGCTTGGTGAGCCCCCGGGCCCGAAGAATGGTCCCCATGTCTGCGAGCATACGAAGATAAGCACTGCCGCCGATACCCAGAGGAAGATCCGTGAGCTCTCGTTCGTGCGGGAGATCGCACAGCTCGCCGCGTCGACGCGCGACTGGGACGAGATGCTTCGCATCGTCATTGACCGGACGACCGAAGTCATGGGCGCCGAGGTGGCGTCGCTGTACCTCGTCGAGCGCCGTGAGGGGCTCCTCCGGCTCGTCGCGACGAACGGCCTGAACCCGCGCGGGATCGGACGCGCGACCCTGCGGATCGGTGAGGGCATCACAGGCTGGGTCGCGAACGCGCACGTGCCGCTCGTCGTGCGCGACGTGCACACCGACCCTCGTTGGAAGCACGTCCCCGCGGTCGATGTCGACCGCTTCACCTCGATGGTGTCCGTGCCGCTGGTCATGCGGGACGAGGTCATCGGTGTGCTGAACGTTCAGACCGTCGTGCCGCAGGAGTTCGAGCGCGCGCAGATCGACTTTCTTCAGACGATCGCGAACCAGCTCGCCGGCATCATCGACAAGGCCCGTCTACACCGGGACGCCGAGCGGAAGCTGCGCGAGGTCTCAGCGTTGTTCGAGGTCTCGAGCGTTCTCACCTCCACGCTGGACCTCGATGAGGTGCTCGCTCTCGTCGTGGACCGGCTCGTGCGCGTGTTCCCGGGCTCGTCCGGCGCCATCGTCCTTCACGGCGAGGCGGACGATGACGTGCGCGCGCGCTCGGGCGAGCTCTCGCGATCCGCGCTCACCGCGTCGCGGCGCGCCATCGAGGAGCGTCGGCCGATCGTCGGCGACGAGGTCATCGCGCTGCCGCTCCTCGCCGGCGACCGTCTCCTCGGGGCTGCCGTTCTGCACGTCGCGGGACCGGTCGAGTTCGGCGACGAGGAGGTCGCTTTCGTCGGCGCACTCGCGAACCAGGCGGCGCTCGCCATCGATAAGGCGTCCCTGTACGCGCGCGAGCGCGAGACGGCGGAGAGCCTGCGCGAGCTCGAGCGCGCACGCGCCGACCTCATCGCGGTCGTCACGCACGACCTCCGCACGCCGCTCTCGATCATCCGCGGGTATCTCGACCTGCTCGGCGGGAACGGCGGGAAGCGCGCGGCGGCGCAGGCCATCGATCAGGTCACGCGGCTCGACCACCTCGTCGACCGGATCCTCGCCGGCGTCCGTGCCGACGCACCAGACCTCGCGATCCGCCGGGTCCGGTTCGACGTCCGGACTCAGCTCGCAGAGCAGCTCCCTGAGATCACAGCCATCGCACGCCGTCACGTGGTGCGCGTCCCACGCCGCGGCAAGCCGGTCATCGTGCGCGGGGATCGGCGCCGCACCGCTGAAGCCGTCGCCTCGCTCGTGCACAACGCCTCGAAGTACGCGCCCGAGGGGACGGCGATCGAGGTGCGTCTTGCGGCGCTGCGCGACCGTGCCGTCGTGCGCGTCGCCGATCGCGGACCGGGGATCGCGCCGCAGGACCGCGCGCGCATCTTCGAGCCGTACGTGCGCGTCGGAGACACCGCGAAGGCGCCGGGCAGCGGGATCGGTCTCTACGCCTCGCGACGGATGGTGGAAGCCCAGGGCGGCGACCTCTGGTACGAGGACCGTGATGGCGGCGGCAGCGTCTTCGCCTTCAGCATCCCGCTCGCGAAGCGATGACCGAGATCCTCATCGTTGACGACGATCGCGCGATGGTCGGCATGGTCGCGGCGCTCCTCGGCGGCGAGGGCTACGACCTCATCACGGCATACGACGGCGAGAGCGCGCTCCGCCGCCACGTCGCCGAGCGGCCCGACCTCGTCATCCTCGATCGGCGCCTGCCGGGGCTCTCCGGCGACGAGGTCTGCCGGCAGATCCGCGCGACGTCGGACACGCCGATCCTCATGCTCACCGGGGAAAAGGGGACGGACGAGCGTGCGAAGCTGCTCGATCTCGGGGCCGACGACTATCTGGAGAAGCCATTCGGACGGAACGAGCTGCTCGCGCGCGTACGGGCGCTCCTCCGCCGTGCTTCGGCGCGCGCCCGCGCGGCGCCGGCGGGGAGGATCGGTCCGCTCGAGGTGGACCTCGCCGCCCATCGCGCCTCGGTCGATGGCACCGAGCTCGCGCTCACGCCGATCGAGTTCAGTTTGCTTGCCGCGCTTGCTGCCCGTCCCGGCGAGGTCGTCGAGCGTCGTGCGCTCCTGCGCGCGGCGTGGCCGGATGAGCGCGAGCCGGATCCGGAGTGGCTGAAGGCGCATCTCGCGCGACTGCGGACGAAGCTCGAGGCCGCGGGCGCGCCGGTGCCGCAGAACGTCCGGGGCGTGGGTTACCGCTTGGGCTGATCTCGGCGGGCTAGCTGGACTCGCGCCGTCGCTCCATCGCCGGCGCTTTCGCTGCCCGTAGCCTCCGGCTTGCCTTCACGTTCGGATCCGTGGCGCGAGCGCCGACCGCGGGGAGCTCGAAGGAGAACAGCGAGCCGCCGCCCGGCGGCCAGTCCGCGAGCAGCGCCCCGTCGTGGTCGCGAAGGATCTGACGGCAGATGTAGAGGCCGAGTCCGGACCCACGCGTGCCCCCGGCGGTCGAGAGACGCGCGAACTTCTGGAAGAGGCGGTCGCGCTCGGACGGCGGGACGCCAGGCCCGAGGTCGCGCACCGCGACGACGGCCCGCGCCCGGTCGCCGCTGAGGCCGAGCGTGATGTCGATCGGAGAGCCGCCCGGCGAATACTTCACCGCGTTGCTGAGCAGGTTCTTCAGGACCTGCGCGAGCCGGTGCGGATCGCCCAGCACCGCCGACGGCTGCTGCGTCCCGTGCAGCCGGAATTCGTGCTCGCCGGAGTCAGCGGCAGACACCACCGCGCGGACGAGCTCGGCGAGATCCATGCGCTGGAGCGCCGAGCGCAGGCGCCCCGCCTCGATGCTCGCGACGTCGCTCAGCGAATCGAGGAGCTCGAGCGCGGCACCGCTCTCCGCGGCGATGCCCTCTGCGATCATCGAGGGATCGCGATGCTGCTTGATCGTGCGGGCGGCCGCACGGATGGACACGAGCGGATTACGGAGCTCGTGGGCGACGAGCGAGGTGTACTCGGCGCGGGTCGTCATCTCGTGCGCCGACCGCAGCTGCTGGTCGCGGAGTGCGGCATTCTGGCGGAAGACGCGGTCCACGAGGAGCGCGACTGTCGCGAAAACGATCACCCGGACGAGGTTGTTGAAGAGCGCGGTCTCGATCGGCAGCGCGAGGTCGTTCGCGAGCAGGAGCGTGAGCGTCGCGAAGCCGCCCGTTGCGAGGCCGGCGCGCGCGCCGAGGAAGGCCGTCGCCGAGGCGACGAGCGGTACGTACATGAGGCCGACGCGAACCTCGGAGTCGGCCGCGAAATCGGTCCACCCGAGTGCCGCGATCGCGAGCCAATGTGCCGCGAGGGACGCCGCCGTGCGAGCGGCGCGTTGGATCGACATCGTGCGCACAAATATAGGAGCGTCCACTTGGTCGCCCCTCCCCGTCCGGGGCATGGCAGAGTGGTCGCTCCCGCCCTGATACGCGGAAAGTTGAATGGCGCTGAATCACATGGGACGAATGGCGAGCGCATCGGTACCGATCACGGCACCACGCGAGGACGTCTTCGCTTTCCACGCCGACTCCGCCAATCTCGCGCGCGTGCTTCCGCGCGGCGTGCCGCTTCGCTCGATCGGGCCGTCCCGGCTCGGACCCGGCGCCGTCCTTCGCTTCACCTTCGGTCCGTTCGGGGGTCACGGCGTCGTGCGCGTGTGGGAGCCGCCGCTGCGCTTCATCGACGAGCAGACCTTCGGGCCATTCGCGCTGTGGCGCCACGAGCACCGCTTCAACGAGGTCGGCGGGCGCACGTGGGTGACCGATACCGTGGAGTTCGCGCTCCGTCAGCCGGCTCGGCCGCTCGAGCACATCGCCCGTCCTTTGGTGCAGCTCATCCTCCGGGCGAAGCTCCGGCGCACGAAGGCGGTGCTCGAAGCGCAGCGCTCCCGGCCCTGACGGGGGAGCCGCCACCGAACGGAAACCGTACCGCCGCTGCTCCGCAACCTCTTCACCACGTACGTTTCGCCGCGTGATGACTCGTGTCGCACCGCAGGCAATGACCACCGCAGTAGCGGGGGTCCTGGCCTAGTCGTGCGGTACGTTGCGAAGCCCGCGCGAATGGCCTCCCGGATCGGGAGGCCTTTTTGTTCCCGGGTCCTGAAAGGAGGCGACCGATGAGCGAGCCGGTGCGGGGCGGCGACGAACGCGACGCCTGCGCGCTCGTCGCGGTCGCGCGCAAGGACGCCCGGACCGGCCCAGGCCCGCTCTCGCTCGTGCTCCACGGGCTCGATCGCATGGCGCATCGCTCCGGCCAGATCGACGGTGAGGGCGATGGCGCGGGCGTGCTCGTCGACATCCCGAGGGCGCTCTGGGCGGAGCATCTCGCGGACGCCGGGCTTTCCGACCGGCTCGCGTTCGATCCGCGCTTCGCGGTCGCGCACCTCTTCGTGCCGCCCGATGCATCCGCGGACACCGACGCCACGATCCGGGCGATCTTCGACACCCACCGCATCCAGATCGTCCTCGAGCGGCACCAGGCGACGTCGGCCTCCGCCCTCCTCGCGCGCGGCCGCGCCGAGGAGCCGCGCTTCTGGCAGCTCGCGCTCCGGGCGCACGCCACTGGACGCCGCGGCGATCGATCCCTCCACCTCGCGGCCGTCGAGATCGAGGCGCGGACGCCCGCGACGGTGGTGAGCCTCTCGCGCTCGACGGCGGTGTACAAGCTCCGCGGCTCGGGGCGCCAGCTGGTCCCGTACTTCGCCGATCTCGGCGATCCCCGTTTCCGGACCTCCATGGCGTTCGGGCACAACCGCTACTCCACGAACACGTCGAGCACCTTCGTGCGGGTGCAGCCGTTCGCATCGTTCGCGCACAACGGAGAGATCGACACGATCGGCAGGCTGCGCGAGGAGACGCGCTCCCTCGGCGTGCCCATCGTGCGCGGCGGCAGCGATTCGCAGGACGTCGATGCGTTGCTGCGCGGGCTCGTGCATGGACTGGGCATGGACCCGATCGAGGCGATCGAGCTCGTCTTCCCGCCGATCGTGAACGAGATCCGCCGGCTGCCCGACGCGATGCAGGACGCCTACGCGCAGGCCAGGGCGGCCTTTGGTCCATTCGCGCAGGGGCCGGCCGCCTTCCTCGCCCGCTTCGACGACCTGTGCCTGTTCGGCGTGGACGCGATGGGGCTCCGCCCGCTCTGGCACGTCGAGACCGACGAGGAGCACATCTTCGCGAGCGAGCGCGGGTTCGTCCCGCTCGAGCGCTACATCGCCGATCCGCGGCCGCTCGGGCCGGGCGAGCATGCGGCCCTCGAGCGGTCAGGCGGAGCCTGGCGGCTTCTCGACGAGGCGACTCTGCGTCAGCGCTTCGTGCGTGCACGGTCGCGTCACGCGATCGCTGCTGCTGGGTCGCGCGAGCGCCTCGAGACCGGCGGGCCCTTGTCCGCTCGGACGGGCAAAGCCATACCTCGCTCCAGCCATGCCCACTTCGCCGGCTTCGCCTCCTCCGCCGGACAGGGGCCCGACCGGCGCATCGAGGTGGCGACGCCACCGGATGAGATCGACGATCACGCGATCGCCCGCGAACAGCGCCTCGCTGCGCTCGGCTACGAGCCGGAGGACCTCCGCACCGTGGCGTACATGGCGCAGACCGCCGGCGAGCCGATCGGGTCGCTCGGGTACGACGGCCCCCTTGCGGCTCTTTCGTCGCGACGGACGAATCTCGCGGACCATCTCCACGAGACCGTCGCCGTCGTCACGAATCCGGCGATCGA
>JBKJTV010000237.1:0-4258 GCA_046589985.1 Candidatus Limnocylindria bacterium
GCGCGACCGGGTCGCGGAGCTGAACGCGACGGGCCGACTGCCCCTGGAGCTCCGCCTCGGTGTGAACACCGGTCAGGTGGTCGCGGGCACCGGCGCCGAGACGCTCGTCACTGGTCCGGCGGTGAACGAGGCCGCGCGCCTGCAGCAGAGCGCCTCAGCGGGCGAGATCCTCGTCGGTGACCTGACGCGGCGGCTCACGAGCGGCGGCGTCGAGTTCGGACCTTCGCGCACCGTTGCCGCGAAGGGGACCGGTGAGCTTGGCTGCGCGTCCGCGATGCGTCTCACGTCGGAGCTTCCCGACCAGCACCGCGGCATCGCCGGCCTGCAGGCGCCACTGATCGGGCGGGATGAGGAGCTCCGCCTTCTCATCGACGGCTACCGGAAGGTAGAGCGTGAGCGGCGCGCCGCCCTGGTCACGATCTTCGGCGACGCGGGTGTCGGCAAGTCGCGCCTCATCCGGGAGCTCGTCGCGGTGCTCGACGGCGCGCGCGTGCAGCAGGGCCGTTGTCTCCCGTACGGCGCGGGCATCACCTTCTGGCCCGTCGTCGAGATCCTCCGCGCGGGTGCAGGGATCAGCGCACTCGATACGCTCGAGGAGGCGACGACGAAGCTGCGGTCCGCGGTGCTCGCCGCCTTCGGCGAGGCCAGCGACGACGCAGTTGCGGTCGCCATTCGGCTCGGGGTCCTTGCCGGCACCGCGCGGGCCGAGGACGCGCTCCCCGGGGTCGCCCCGGACAGCCTCGCCAACGAGCTGCGCTGGGGCTTCCGTCGCTACGTCGAGAGGCGCGCGGACCGGCAGGCGCTCACGCTCGTCTTCGACGACATCCAGTGGGCGGAGCCAGCGATGCTCGATCTCCTCGAGCATCTCGCGGAGTGGACGCGCGCTCCCATCTACCTCGTGTGCCTCGCGCGCCCTGACCTGCGCGAGCGCCGCCCCGCCTGGGGCGGCGGCCTGCTGAACGCCGCCGCGATCCGCCTGGACCCGCTCACGGACGACGAGTCGGGCCGTCTCATCGCGCGGCTGCTCGATGTGGACGATCTGCCGTTCGAGCTTCGCGCCGAGGTCGTTCGCCGGGCCGAGGGCAACCCCCTCTACGTCGAGGAGTTCCTCCGCGTCCTCATCGACACCGGGCGCGTGGCGAAGCGCGACGGACGGTTCGTCGCGACCACCTCGCTCGCGGAGCTCGAGCTCCCGCCGACGTTGCGTGGCCTCATCGCCGCGCGTCTCGACGCCGCGCCGCCCGAGGTGAAGCGTGTCTTGCAGCGCGCCGCCGTCGTCGGCAAGGTCTTCTGGCCACAGGCGGTCGCCGCGCAGGGCGAGCTGGGTGGGCGGCTCGAGGACCTGCTGTTCGAAGCCGCACGGCGTGAGCTCGTGACCGAGCTCGACGAGCGGGGCGTCGGCGGCGGCCGTGCCTGGACCTTCCGCCACATCCTCGTGCGTGACGTTGCTTACGACTCACTCCCGAAGGAGGAGCGCTCGCACGCGCATGACACGTTCGGCCGGTGGCTGGAGGTCGCCGCGGCCGCACGTCTCGACGAGTACGCCGACATCGTCGCGTATCACGCAGAGCAGGCGTTCCTCCTCGCGCATGAGCTCGGCGAGACTGCAGCGCCGTTGATCGGACGCCGCGCGCTCGACGCGCTGATGCTGGGGGGCCGGAAGGCGAGAGACCGGAGCGATGCCCATGCGGCGCTCGCGTACCACCGCCGCGCCGGCGTGGTCGCCCGTGCCATCGGGGCCCCGGCGGCAGAGCAGGTCGCGGCGCTCGGTCTCGCGGCCATCTCGCGTTTGGAGCTGGAGGGAAGCGATGAGGCCGTCGCCGAAGTGATCGCTCTCCTTCCCGAAGCTCGCGCGGCCGGACCGAGCGAGGCGCTCGTCGGCATCCTGCTCGCCGCCAGCGTCCACGCGCTCGAGGATCCCGTTCGCGCGGAGGCGCTCGAAGAGGAGGCTGTCGCCGCCGCGCGCGTGCTCGACGATCCCGAGACCCTCGCGGTCGCGCTGACCGAGTCGCACTGGACCGCCTGGATGGTGGGGGACCTCGCGGCCGACCGTCGCAGGCTGCTCGAAGCGCTGGATCACATGCGCGCGACCGGGGCGCGCCGCCGCGAGTTCACCTGCTTGTGGTGGCTCTCTCTGAACGCGTTCTTCTCCGGGGATTTCGCGGCGGCCCACACCTATCACCTTGACGCGGCCCACCGCGCGGCGGAGGGCAGCTCACCGTTCCAGCGCATGCTCCTCGCGAACTCGCGCGCGACCTGGGCCTGGATGGCCGGCGAGCTCGCGTCCGCTGAGACATCCGCCCATGAGGAGCTGCGTCTCGCTCAGGACCTCGGCCTCCGCCAGTACATCGGCGTCGCCTACTGGTGGATCGGGTTCGTGCTCCGTGACCAGGGCGATCTTGCCGGCTCCCGGCGCGCCTTCGAGGAGTCGGTGACCACGCTCGCGCCCGCGCCGATGCAGGGCTTCCGGGCGGAGGCCCGCGCCCAGCTCGCCCCGATCTGCCTTGCGCTCGGCGACCTCGATGCGGCACGTCTGCACGCCGAAACGGCCCGCGCGGAGGTCGCTCCGAACGACGCCTTCACGCAGGCAACGAGCCTGGGAGCGCTCGCCCAGGTCCGAGCGGCGGAAGGTGATGTGAACGAGGCCGAGCGGCTCTTCCGGGAAGGTCTCACCGGGGCCGCACGGAGCGGGTACCGCACGCAGCACGCCAATCTCCAACGCGACTACGGCGCGTTCCTCATCGACCAGGGTCGTGCCGACGAGGCGAAGCGCCAGCTCGAAAAGGTTCGCGCCTACTACGATCACGATCTCGTTCGACTCGAGCGCGACAAGACCGATGCGCTGCTCGCGCGAGCCACATCACTGCCGACCCGCGCGCCCTGAGCGGCCGGTTCGCGCGAGGCAGGCTCAGGGGCCGATCAGCCCCATGGCGCGCCAGAACGGGATGCTCGCGGCGATCGCGATGAGACGGATGACGGTGAGCGCGGCACCCATCCGCATGCCTTGCCGGTCGTCGAACGCCTCGCGCCCGGTCGCCTCCCGATACATGAGGTACTCGAGGCCCTGGTAGGGGAGCACCCACATGTTCGCGCTGAGCAGGACGACGATGCCAGCGACCCAGCCATGCATCCCGAGCGACGGCGCGGCGGGTACGAAGGCGAGCATGAGCAGGAACATCGTCGGACGGCTCGGGAGGAGCGCACGGCTCGCGGTCGTGATGAGCGCGATCGCGAGGACGGCGAGCTCGGGCCCGAGCGAGGCGATCGGTGCGATGGCGTTCGAGATCCACGCATCGACGCCGCTCCGTGAGAGCACCGCGCCCGATCCGAGGAGCACGCCGAACAGCATGAGGAAGCCCCAGTCGATCGCGGTGCGGAACTGCGCCCGGTCGAGCACGGTCCCGGTCACCACGACGAGCGCAGCGAGCGCGATCCACGCGGGCTCGATGCCAAGGGCACGTTGCGCGGCGAGGCCGGCGACCAGGGCGACGACGGTGGCGCCCGTCACGAGCTCTGCGCGAGTGACCGGACCGAGCACCGCGCGCTGTCGCGCGAGCGCGTCAGCGCGCACGGTCGTACGCCGCTCGGGCGGGAAGAGGATGAGCAGCGCAAGCAGGCCCCCGGCGAAGCACACGACGCCGGCTGGAAGCGCGGCCCAGAGCCAGGTCGTCCAGTCGAAGGACGCGCGCTCGGAGGGAGAGAGCAGCTCGAGCAGGTAGAAGTTCGTCGCGAAGCCGGTGAGGAAGATGTTGCTGAAATACCAATAGCCGACGAGGCCAGCGAAGGCGAGCCCGGCGCTCCCCGGGGAGCGCGGCGCGTATCCGAACGCCTGGGCGAGCTCACGGGTCACGCGCGCGATCGCCGCCACGCGCGCGACCGAAACGGGCACCAACGGTGTGAGGGCGACCCCACCGGCAAGAAGGGCGAGCAGCTGACCGGTGTGCGTCGCCGGGAACACGCGGAGCGATCCCAGTGCCGCGCGGAACAGCAGGCCCGAGCTGGCCATCGCCGCCGCGAGCGCGAGCACGCCGAGCGCGAGCAGCCATGAGGTGCTCGTGAATCCGCTGAACACGACCGACGCCGGAGCGAGTCCGAGCACGCCCCAGGAAGTGGCCATGGCGATCGCGACCGCGAAGTCCGGCATGACCTCGAGCGTCCACGCGATCGAGGCCCCGACCAGCACGAGCAGCACATGCCAGCCCTCCGGGCCGAGGCCGGAAGGCGGCGGGATGTTCCACAGGACGAGTGGCAGGGCGAC
>JBKJTV010000244.1:0-2642 GCA_046589985.1 Candidatus Limnocylindria bacterium
CGCGAGTGTCGAGCAGCGCGGGCATGAGGCCAAGGTACGTGTCGTTTAGTGTAAGTTCTTGTGCATGTCAGGTGGATGTCGGTTCCAAATCTGTTCGAATCGAACAAAATGACCGAATCCCCCACAACCCGCGGCGCGGCGCGGCTGGCCCTCGACCCCGGGACCGCCGGCCGGCTACGGGGCCGGCTGCCGGCGGTAGCCGAAGAGACCGTCCTTGCGGTGATCGCCGAGGTCTCCGGGTACGCAGGCCCGCTCAGCGGCGAGCTGCGCGTGAACATCGAGCGGGCGGTCCAGATTGCGCTCGGCGGCTTCGTGCGCCTCGCCGAGAACGCCCGGGACTCGGACCCCCGCACGCCGCTGCAGCCCGCGCTCGCCGCGGCCTACGAGCTCGGCCGGGGCGAGGCGCGCAACGGGCGCACGATGGATGCGCTGCTTGCGGCATACCGAGTCGGCGCCCGCGTCGCCTGGCGAGAGCTCTCCTCCGTGCTGGTCGACGAAGGCCTGTCCGCGGGGACCGTCGCGGAGTTCGCGGAGCTCGTCTTCGCCTACATCGACGAGCTGTCGGCCGCGAGCGTCGCGGGGCACACCGACGAGCGCGCCACGACCGGCCGCGTGCGTGAGCTCTATCTCGAGCGGCTCGGCCAGCGACTGCTCGAAGGTGCATCCGACGACGAACTGTCCGAGGCCGCGGAGCGCGCCGGCTGGGACCCACCCCCGACGCTGACCGCGGTCATCGTGCCCGAAGCGCAGGTCCGCCCGGCGCTCACGGCGCTCGACGCGCGAACACTCAGGCTGCCCGGCGACCTCGCGAGCGCCGACGACGCCGCGATCCTGCTCGTACCGGACGCCGCGGGCCCGCGCCGGGCGCCGTTGGTGCGAGCCATGGAGGGGCGCGATGCAGTCGTCGGGCCCGCCCGCCCATGGACCGCCGTCGCCGCGTCGGTGCACCGGGCGCGACGGGCCCGCGACCTGATCGCCGCGGACGGACGCGGGGCGGTCGACACCGAGGCGCATCTCGCCGCGCTGCTCATCCAGTCCGACGCAGAGGCGCTCGCCGACCTGCGCCGCCGGGTCCTCGAGCCGCTGTCGGAGCTCCGCTCGAGCGCGGCGGAGCGTCTCGAGCAGACCCTGCGCGCCTGGCTCCTACACCAGGGTCGCCGCGACGATGTCGCGGCTGCACTCATGGTGCATCCGCAGACCGTCCGCTACCGCATGACGCAGCTGCGCGACCTCTATGGCGAGCGCTTGCACGACCCGGCGGTCGTCCTCGAGCTCGTCGTCGCGCTCGGGATTCCGGGCGGCCCGAGTGCACCGACGCGGCCGCCTGCTGCCGTCAGTTGAGCGCGGCGCGCTGCACGAGTGCCTCGACCGTCTCGACAACCTCGCCGACGTGCGTGCACACGGCCACGAGCGGATCTGGGCGCACGACATGCTCTGCCGCAACGCCGCCGACGACGATGCCGAGCGCCGGATCGTGACCGCGCGCCACCTCGATCGTCCGGCGCGCAGCAGCAGCTGTGTGCGAGGTCGCGACCGTGAGGCCCCGGACGCAGGGCCCGACGCGGTCGATCGCAGAGGTGATCGCGTCCACCGGAACGTCGGCGCCGAGCATGCGCACGTCGAACCCGGCGTGGAGAAGTGCGCTCGCGACCATCTCCAGCCCGACGACGTGACGCTCGTCCTCGACCGCGGCGAGCAGCACCGTCGCCGACGAGCGACGGCGGGCGACGCGGAACGACTCGCGCTGCAGCGCGATCATCCGCAGTGAGATGTCCGTCGCCAGGTGCTCGTCGGCGACACCGATCCTGCCGCTTGCCCACCAGTCGCCGACAGTCGCCATCGCCGGAGCGATGATCTCGGTGTCGATCACCTCCTCAACCAGTCCGCTGTCAATCGCGTCGCGGATGACCCGCTCTGCCGTCGGCAGCTCCCCGGCGAGGCGCCCAGGTAGGCCTCCCGCAGCGCTGCGACCGCCGACCTCGCCGCGGGCATCTGATCGTCGTGCTCTGGCCGCTCCCGCGTCATCGAAAGCCCAGTGTCCCGCGCGCGGCACCGGATGTCGAGGCGCTGCGGGCCGTAGGCTGCGCTCGTGACCACGCTCGCTACATCAGATCTCGACGGCGTCGGCGCGCTCGCCGCTGAGCACGCCGCGGAGGGCGACACCGAGCGGCGCCTCGCACAGCCGGTCATCGACGCGCTGCGCGAAGCCGGTTTCTTCGGCGCGCTCGTCCCTGCCGCACTCGGCGGCCTCGAGAGCGAGCCGCAGGACTTTCTCGACGCGGTCCGGATGCTCGCCGCGCATGACGCCGCCACCGCTTGGATCGTCGCCGTCTGCGGCACCGGCGGAATGCTCTCGGCCTACCTGGAGCCCGAGGCCGCTCAGGAGATCTACGGGCCCGGCTCGATGGTCGGCGGAGTCTTCGCGCCGCGCGGGCGCGCCGTTCCCGACGGGGACGAACTCGTCGTCAGCGGGCGCTGGTCGTTCGCGAGTGGATGCGAGCACGCGGACTGGCTGATGGTCGGGTGCCTGGTCGCCGACGGCGAGGACTTCGTTCGCACGCCGGCCGGCGGGCCGGACATCCGCCTCGTGTTGTTCCCGCGCGAGGCGTTCGAGATCCACGACACCTGGGAGGTGGCCGGCC
>JBKJTV010000226.1:0-2664 GCA_046589985.1 Candidatus Limnocylindria bacterium
CCGGATGGAAGGCCTCCAGTCCGTCAAGCCGCTCGCTCGTGCCCATGAGCTTCACGGGCACTCCGGTCGCCGCGCGGATCGAGAGGGCCGCTCCGCCGCGCGCATCGCTGTCCACCTTCGTGACGACGAGGCCAGTGATGGGGAGCCGCGCCTTGAAGCTCGCCGCCGCATCGACCGCGTCCTGGCCCGCCATCGCGTCCACGACGAGGAGGATCTCGTGCGGCGCCGCGGCGGCGATGATCTGCTCGACCTCGACCATCATCTCCTCGTCGACGTGGAGGCGGCCGGCCGTGTCGACGATGACGACGTCGTGGCCCGCGCCGGGAGGCTCGCGCACCGCCGTCGCCACGTCCGCCGCGAGCGAGGCGGGCTGGACCCGTCGGACCGGGAGCGAGAGCTGCTTGCCGAGCGCCTCGAGCTGATCGATGGCCGCGGGCCGGTGGATGTCGGCGGCGATAAGGAGCGGCCGCCGCCCCTGCTTGCGCAGCAGGTTCGCGATCTTCCCTGCGGTCGTCGTCTTGCCGGAGCCCTGGAGGCCGACGAGGGCGATGACGGTCGGCGGCTTCTCCGCGCGCGCGAGCGGCGCCGCCTCGCCACCGAGCATCTCGACGAGAGCGTCGTGGACGATCTTCACCACCATTTGAGCGCCGGTGACGCTTTCGATGACACGCTCGCCGACCGCGCGCTCGCGCACCGTCGCGACGAGCTGACGCACGACCTTGAAGTTCACGTCGGCCTCGAGCAGGGCCAGGCGCACCTCGCGGAGCGCCTCGTCGAGGTCGCCCTCGCCGACGCGCGGCCGTCCCTGCAGCTTGGCGAACGTCGTGGTGAGGCGGTCGGAGAGCTGCTCGAACATCAGTCGGACTTGCGCAGCATCGAGAGGCCGACGCTGCGCATCGTCTCCGCGCCGGCCGCCGAGCGATCGACCGTCACCTCGTCGCCTGCGGCGATGTCCCCCTCTTCGACGATGCGCAGGTACGCGCCGAAACGAGCGGCGTCGCCGAAGCGGGCGACGAAGCGCTGGTCACCCATGCGCTGGCCGAGCTTCCAGCAGGGCAGCCGCGGGCGCGTCACCTCGAGCACGAGCGCGCCGATCCGCCAGCGCTCGCCGACCTGCGCTCCGGTGACGTCCAGCCCCGCGGTCGTGAGGTTCTCGCCGAAGGTCCCGGGCTCGAGCGGCTGACCGAGCTCGCGCTCCCACCACTCGTAGTCCTCGTGCGCGTAGGCGTAGACCGCCTGGTCCGGGCCGCCATGGACCTTGCGGTCCGCCTGCTCGTCGCCCTGCACGTTCACGCCGCGCACCGCAACGCGCCCGGCGACGGGGGCCTTGCGGATCGCCGTCTGGCGCAGCCGGCCGACGTGCTCGACCGGCTCTGGCCGCCCGACGTTCACGGAGACGACGCGTGCGGTGTTGTCCATCAGGCTGAGTATCGGATGCGCGCGCGCTCGTAGCGCTCGCCGCCATCCGACTGGTGCAGAGACACCCGCTCGAGGTGCACGTCTTGGGTGAGCGGCGCCGCGGATTCGAAGAGGCGCTTCGCACCTGGCTCCGCGGTGACGCGCGTCGCGTGCGTGAGGAAGAGCTCATCGACCAAGCCGCGCACGAGCAGCGCGCCCGCGAGCAGCGGGCCACCCTCGCAGAGCAGGAACCGGACGCCACGCTCCCGGAGGAGACCGAGCAGCGCCGCGAGGTCGACCTCCTCCTCGCCCAGCCGGAGCACCTCGGCGCCAGCGTGGCGAAGTGCGGAGGCGGCCACCTCGCTCGCGCGGTAGGTGGTCGCGACGAGCTTCGGGTTCGGGATCTGGAAGAAGCGGTTGTCGGACGGCAGCACGGCCGACCCGCTCACGACGATGGCGAGCGGCTGGCGCTCACGGCCCTTCACGACCGGCGTGAACGGGTCGACCCGGAGCGTCCCGGCGCCAGACATCACCGCGTCGGCGAGCGAGCGCAAGTGGAACATGAGCTCGCGGTCGGTCCGGGTGCCGATCTCGGCACGTCCGCGGAAGCTCGCGCGGCCATCCGCGGTGAGCACGAAGTTCAGCGCGACGTGCGGGCGCCCGGCGTGCTCCCGCGGTGTGCGCAGGTCGAGATGCAGCGAGGTGAGGTCTTCGGTCCCCGCTGGTCCAAGTCGGGTGAGGCTAACCACTGCGCGGAAGCATGGCATCGACGAACGCCCGCGGGTCGAGCGGGATGAGGTCGTCGGCCTTCTCCCCCACACCGAGGTAGCGGACGGGCAGCTTCAGCTCGTCGACGATCGCGAAGACCGCGCCGCCCTTCGCGGTCCCGTCGAGCTTCGTGACCACGAGCCCGGTCACCGCGGCCGTCTTCGTGAACTCGCGCGCCTGGATGATGGCGTTCTGACCCTGCGTGCCGTCGAGCACGAGGAGCACCTCGTCGGGCGCACCTTCGCGGGCTCGCGCCGTCACGCGCACGACCTTGCCGAGCTCGTCCATCAGGTGGCCCTTCGTATGGAGCCGGCCGGCGGTGTCCGCGATGACGACGCTGTTCCCGCGCGCGACCGCCGCGTTGATCGCGTCGAAGACGACAGCGGCAGGGTCGCCCTCAGGACGCCCGGACACGATCGGCACGCCGATGCGCGACGCCCAGGTCTCGAGCTGCTCGATCGCCGCCGCACGGAAGGTGTCGGCCGCCGCCAGGAGCGG
>JBKJTV010000220.1:0-5990 GCA_046589985.1 Candidatus Limnocylindria bacterium
CGCCGCGATCGCGATCAAGTACATCAGCGAGTTCGGCTCACGCCGCATCGCGAAGTTCGCCTTCGAGTACGCGCGGGCGAACAAACGGAAGAAGGTCACCGCCGTCCACAAGGCGAACATCATGAAGTTCGCGGACGGCCTCTTCCTCCGGATCGCGGGCGAGGTCGCGAAGGACTACCCGGAGATCGCCTTCGAGGACCGGATCGTCGACAACATGTGCATGCAGCTCGTGCAGAAGCCCGAGCTGTACGACGTCCTGCTGCTCCCGAACCTCTACGGTGACATCGTGAGTGATCTCGTCGCCGGCCTCGCCGGCGGGCTCGGGGTCGCGCCCGGAGCGAACATCGGCGAGAAGGGTGTCGCGGTCTTCGAGGCGATACACGGCTCCGCGCCGAAGTACGCTGGGCAGAACAAGGTCAACCCGATGGCGCTGATGCTCGCGGGCGTGCTCATGCTGCGTCACATCGGGGAGCGGGATGCCGGCGACCGGCTCGAGCGGGCGATCGCCGACGTCGTGCGGGAGGGTAAGGACGTGACCTACGACCTGAAGGCCGACCGCGATGACAAGAGCGCGGTCGGGACACGAGAGTTCGCGGATGCGGTCATCCGTCGCATGGGAGCCTGACCGTGCCTGACCGTGACCCGAACAACCCGAAGCGCCTCCTGCACAGCACGAAGACGAAGTTCGAGTTCCAGTTCGGCTACTCGCGCGCGGTCCGCCACGGCAACGTCATCCGCGTCGCCGGGACCGCGGGTCTCGACGCGAACGGGACGCCTGTCTCCGGTGGCATCATCGAGCAGACGAGGCGCGCGCTCGAGATCATCAGCGAGGCGCTCGAGGCCTACGGCGCCTCGTTCCAGGACGTCATCATGACGCGCGTGTACGTGAGCGAGGTCGGGAACATCGAAGGCGTCGCTGTGCTCCACGGCGAGGTCTTCCGCGACATCCGCCCCGCGACGACGATCGTGAAGGTCGACTTCATCGATCCGCGCATCCTCGTGGAGATCGAGGCCGAGGCCGTGTACGGCGGCAAGGACGACTCCGTTGGGTGATCCCGTGCGGGTGGTCGTGACCGGCGCGACCGGACAGGTCGCCTACGCGCTCCTCCCGCGCATCGCTGCCGGCGAGATGTTCGGACCGGACACGGAGGTCGACCTTCGGCTTTCGGACATCCCGCCGATGATCGACAAGGCGAAGGGTGTCGTCATGGAGCTTGCCGATGGTGCGTACCCGCTGCTCTCCCGGGTCAGCGCGAGCGCGGACCGTGCCGAGAGTCATGGCGACGCCGACTGGGTGCTCCTCGTTGGCAGCGTGCCCCGCGGTCCGGGCATGGAGCGTGGTGACCTCATCCGCAAGAACGGCCCGATCTTCGTCGAGGAGGGCAAGGCGATCGCAGCCCACGCCTCGAAGAACGTACAGGTCGTCGTCATCGGGAACCCCTGCAACACGAACTGCCTCATCGCGCGGCACTCCGCTGGCGGAAAGATCCCCGACGACCGCTGGACTGCGCTCACCCGCCTGGATCAGAACCGCGCGCGCGCGCTCCTGGCGGCGCAGGCGAAGGCGCCGGTGCGGGACGTGAAGAAGCTCACGATCTGGGGCAACCACAGCGCCACGCTCTACCCCGACTTCACGAACGCTCACATAGCGGGCAGGAGCGCGGCTGACGTCGTCGAACAAGCCTGGCTCGAGTCGGAGTTCATCCCCGCTGTCCAGCAACGCGGCGCCGCGGTCATCGCAGCGCGCGGGGCGTCCAGCGCGTTCTCGGCCGCTCAGGCGATCGTCGACCATGTTCGGAGCCTCGTGCAGAAGACGGCCGACGACGACTGGGTGAGCCTTGCCGTCGTGTCAGACGGGTCCTACGGCGTGGCCAAGGGGATCGTCTCGTCGTTCCCCTGCCGTGTTGCTGATCGGGGGGCGGGTGGGGCATTCGAGATCATCCAGGGGATCACCTTGAACGACTACGCGCAGGCGAAGATCGCGGCGACGATCGCCGAGCTCGAGCGCGAGCGCGAGATCGTGAAGGACCTGCTGGCGTCTTGACCGAGCGCGTCGACGATGACGAGCCCGAAGGCGTGTGGGACATCCGGGACGGTATCCCCTACCCGCACGCGCCCGCCGACCCGTTCGCCAGGCGCAGGACAGAGCGGCTGACCTACTCGAACCCACAGGAGTACAAGATCGAGCGCGTGTGGTTCGATGGGAGGATCTTCTTCGCGTCCGAGCAGGGCGAGCTTGACCTGGATCCGGAGAAAGAGAAGGTCGCCCAGGAGTACCAGGTCGTCTACACCGTCGAGCTCGACGCCGATGGCCACCTGGTGGGTGAGCCGGAGCGCGTCCCCCGTCAGTTCAACATCTACGACTCGGTGCCCGGCATGGAGAAGTACAGCCCCATCTGGCAGTTCAACTACGTCGTGGTCACGAGCGACTACGTCCCGAACACGCTCCGCTCGGAGGACGACTGCCTGCGGAGTGGCTTCCCGATCCGCAAGAGCCGGGTCTTCGAGAACTGACCGGTCCTCTAGCGGCGCCGTGAGCGCCGAGGAGCGCGCCGGTGACCCGTTGCGCGCGCGGCGCTAGAGGACCCCGACCCACCCCGCGGCGGGACGAACGAGCTTCCCGGCAGCCAGCAGCCGACGCACCGTATCGCGCGGCACCTCCCAGGTGAACCAGCCGAGCGGCTCGTCTTCCTGGACGACGACCGCGGCACGGATGCCGAGCAGGATGAGGTCGTCGAGCGCGCGGTCGAGCGGCGCCTTTCGCCGCTGGGTGAACGACTGATCCCAGCGGGCGAGAGTGCTTCCGTGGCGATGGACCTGGGGTACCTCCGCCCGCCCGGGTCGGGCTTCGCCCGCGCCCGGTGAGCCCCCTTCGATCGGGCGCGAGACGAGCGCACCCTCCCGCTCCAGCTTTTCGCGCGCTGACCGGAACGCCTTCGTCTCGAGACCGAGCTCGTTCTTCACGTCGTCTGCCGGGCTTGGCCCGGCAGACTTCAGGTGACGCAGGATCGCCGCGCCCTCGGGCCCGAGCTCGCCGTCCTCGGCGCGCGCGAGCGCATCGCGGCAGAGCGGGTCGATCACCGCCGCGCCCTCCGCGGAGAGGAAGAGGAGCTTGCCCTTGTGAACCTTCACCGGCTGGATGTGTGGCCGCGAGGCGAGCTCGGCGCCCCAGGGCCACTTCGTCTTCGGCCACGACCCGAAGCCGGCCTTTCCGAGCGCGTACGGCGGCTCGTGCGTCGCGGCGAACAGGCTTGGCAGGGAGGAATCCTGGGTCTGCGTGAGGATCCGGCGGTCGTGCAGGAACGCCTCGGCGTCTTCGAGCGTCTCGAGGGCCTGGTCCATGGTGAGGCGGCACTCCCGCGCGCGGCGCGCCCGGAGCTCCGCCAGCGTCGGCGGAGCCACTACGCCTTGGCCCGCTTGCGGGCGTACGCGCGCGTATCGGCGTTCTCGACGAGCTCCTTCGCCGTCGTCCCGTCGGTCGGATACGACGAGACCCCCCACGACCGCGCCGGCATGGCGATGGATCGTTCGTCGCCGAGATCGATGCGGCTGGAATCGAGGAGCTCCATGAGACGGCCGACGACCTTCTCGGCCTCATCGCGCGCCGTCTCCGGCATGACGATCGCGAACTCGTCGCCGCCGTACCGTGCGGGGACATCCTCGGTACGCACGTGGCTGTCGATCGCGCTGCCGAGGGTCCGGAGGACGGCGTCTCCGGCGATGTGCCCGTGGCTGTCGTTCACGCGCTTCAGGCCGTCGATGTCGAAGTACGCGACGGCGAGCGGCGTCCCGCGTCGTTCGGCGCGGGCGATCTCCTCCTCGAGGCGGTCGTAGAAGTAGCGAAAGTTGTGAAGACCGGTCAGGGCGTCGGTATTGGCGGCGTGCTTCAGGCGCTCGTGCAGCTCCGCCACTTCGATCGCCGCGGCGATCTGCGCCCCGACGGCCTGGAGGAGCGTGAGGTCGCGCTGCGAGAACGCGGCGACGTGACGGCTGGAGACGGCGAGGACACCGATCGCGCGTGCCTCGTTGATGAGCGGCACGAGCATCCGCGCGCGAGCCGTGCCTTCCTGCTGCCCGGCGCGGGGATCTTCGCGGATGTCCTCGACGTTCAGCGGCTCACGATGCTCAATGACCCAGCTCGCGAGGCCGTGCCCGCGCGCGAGACGCACGCCCGCGGCCATGGTGCCCTCCTCGCCGGCGACGGCACGCACGACGAGCTCTTCGGTGTGCTCGTCCCGCAGGAGGATGTGGATGCGGCTGTCGGGCCAGTGGCGCTCGAGGCTGCGGAGCACCCGGTCGAGGAGCTGCTTCAGGTCGAGCAGCGTGTTGAACTGCGGCGTGATCTCCGCGAGGATCGCGAGCTCGCGCGCGCCCTCCTGGACCTCGCGCTGCGCCGACTCGACGCCGCCACGCTCCTCGATCATGCCGACGAACTCACCGACGAGGCCCGGGTCGTAGCGGGTCCCCGCGAGCAGGCGGAGCTCGCCGAGCGCGACGCGCGGCTCGAGGCCCCGCCGGTACGGCCGCTCCGCGAGCATGGCGTGATACGAGAGAACGATCTGGAGCAGCCGCGCCTCGTAGGGGATCGCCTCGAACGCGAGCCCGTCGGGATAGCCGCTGCCATCCCACCGTTCGTTCGCGTGACGCACGATCGGCATGACGCCCCGGAGGAAGCGGATCGACTCGATGATCCGGGCGCCGAGGATCGGATGCTCACGAACGAGCCGCCGCTCCTCGTTCGTGAGTGGCCCCTGCTTCGACAGGATCGACGGCGCGACGCCGATCTTGCCGAGCGCGTGGAAGAGCGACGCATAGCGCAGATCACGCAGCGATTCCTCGGGCAGCCGGAGGCGCTCGCCCAGAGCGACGGCGTCCGCCGCGACGCGACGCTGGTGGTCCTCGCGGTAGCCGTCCCGTGCCTGGATCGTGGTCATGAGCGTCTGGACCGTCGCGAGATAGGCCTCGTCGAGCTCCCCATACAGCCGGAGGCTGCGAAGCGCGGTCGCGCCCATGTTCATGAGGATGTCGAGGAGCTCGCGTTCGTCCGCGGTCACGGTATGAGGCTGCTTCCAGGTGACGAACACCAAGCCGACGAGGTCGGCCGCCGAGCGCAGCGGGTAGATGAGGACCGCGCGGTGGCCGGAGGCCTCCAGCATGGTGCGCGACTCGGGCGGCGCCGTCGCGGAGTCTGAGATCTCGACGACACCCTCTGCGATGGCGCGCGCGGTGAGGGCGAGCGTTTTCGGCAGCCTCGGGACCTCGGTCTGGGATGGCCCGGCGCGGGTCGCGAAGTCGAAGCTGTCGCCGCCGTTGTCCAGGAAGATGGCGACCGCGGCCGATCCGAGGAGCTCGCGCGTGGTCTCGCTGAGGCGTCGCGCGACGGCCATGACGTCGCGCTCGGCTGCCATCTCGAGGCCGATGCGGTGGAGCTCGACGAGGCGCCCGGAGAGCGCAGCGGTGCGCGAGTACAGGTCTGCGCGCTCGATCGCGACCGCGGCTTCGTTCGCGATCGCTCCGAGCAGCTCGAGGTCGCCCTCGTCGTAGGCATTCGCGTTCACGCTTTGCGCCGAGATCGCACCGACGACCTTGCCACGGATCCGCAGCGGCGAGACCATGATCGAACGCTCGGCAACGGTGCCCCATGGGTTTCGCTCGAGACCGAGCGACGCGTAGTCACGGATCGCGTCGCGCATGAGGATCGCGCGATCCTCGTCGATGCACTTGCCGGCGAGCGTCCCGTATTTAGCGCGGTCCTCCGGAGGCAGCTCCTTGCTCTCATCGACCAGAAAGCGGTAGGAGACCATCGTCCCGTCCGCGGACAGCAGCGCGACGTAGAAAGCGTCGGCTTCCAGCGAAGCGCTGACGTGGCGGTAGACGGCCCGGAACACGGCCGTCGGATCGAGCGACGCGCCGACCTCATGACTGACCTCGACGAGGGTCGCGAGGACGCGCGAGCGGCGCTCTGCCGTGAAGCGCGCGCGGATGTTGAG
>JBKJTV010000079.1:0-2523 GCA_046589985.1 Candidatus Limnocylindria bacterium
TGCCTCCGACGTACTGATGGCGCTCCTCACGGCGAAGATCAAGACGGGTGCGATCGACATCGGCATGGCGGGCAACGGCGCGATCGGCGCGCTTGTCGCGATCACGGCGCCCTCGGGTTACGTGGAGATGTGGGCGGCTCCGATCATCGGCGGCATCGCCGGCGTGATCGTTCCGCTCGGCGTCTACGCGATCGACAAGCGGCTCGACGACCCGGTCGGTGCCCTGACGGCGCACGGACTGTGCGGCATCTGGGGAACCCTGGCCTGCGGATTCTTCACCGCTCCGCGACTGGCCCAGTACAACGCCTTCGGCGATCCAGACGGCGGGCTCCTCTATTCGGGCGAGTTCAGCCAGCTGATCGCCCAGGTCGTCGGCCTGATCGTGGCGTTCTCGTTCGTGTTCGCGATGAGCTACGGAACGTTCTGGATCATCAAGAAGACCTACGGCCTACGCGTAAGCGAGGACGAGGAGGAAGCCGGTCTCGACATCTCCGAGCACGGCATGTACGGGTACCCGGAGCAGTTCATTCCCGCTCCGGAGCTCGTCGGCTACGGTGCGGCCCCGCATCTCGGGTCGCCTCGCGACCCGTCAATGGTCGCGACCACGAAGGAGATTCCGGCGTGAAGAAGATTGAGGCATTCATCCGCCACGAGGCGTTCGAGCCGATCCGCATGGATCTGCTGGAACTCGGGTTCCCCTCGCTGACCATCAGCGAGGTCAAGGGCTCGGGACGCCAGAAGGGCATTGTCGAGACGTACCGCGGCGCGGTGCTGACGAACTACCTGCGGCCCAAGGTCAAGCTGGAGTGCGTCATCGCCGACTCGGACGTGCAGACGATCGTGGACACGATCCTCAAGCACGGCCGGACCGGCGCGGTGGGCGACGGCAAGGTGTTCGTGCTGCCCGTGGACGATGCATACCGCGTGCGAACCGGCGAGTCGGGTGAGGAGGTCCTCCAGGCCCACCCCGACGCGGCGGCGACCGGCTCGTAGAAGGCCCGTCAGGTGCACGGGGCGGCGGGATCGAGAACAGACCCCGCCGCCCCGCGCCCGGCGCAGACGGCGAGCGCGGAGCTGGTGGCGCGTCTGCGTGATGTGCACCTGCGGATGGTCGAGGCCGTGCTCCATGGCGACGGCCTTGCACAGGTCGCGGCGCTCGCTTCGGGAGCAGTCGGCGCACCGGTGGCGATCGTCGTCCCGCGTCTCGCCGCGGCTGTGCTGGCAGGTACACCGCGTGACGAGGCGCTGCTCGACGAACTCGCTGGCTACGTTGCCGATCGCGTGCGCGGCGGGGTCGCCGAGACGCCGGCGAGCGTGCTGGCCGAGTCGGCGATCACGACCGGCGAGGACCTGATCGGCTCGGTGGTGCTGCTCGCCAGCGACGGCGAGCCGCGGGCCGACGCCGGCGAATTCCTCTACATCGCAGCCGTCGCCGCGCTGACCGAGGTCGCAGTCGAGGAGGCGCGCGAGGAGGTAGAGGAGAACCTGCGTGGCTCGTTCCTCGAGGACGTGCGCGCGCGGCCGGACCTGGGCGCGCGCGAGATCGTGCGCCGCGCCGGTCGGCTGGGGTGTGACCTCGCCCGCGGCGTGGTGGTGCTCTGCGCGGAGCTCACGACCGACCGCCCGCGCCACATCGTCGCGACGATCGCCGGAGACCATCCTGGGTCGCTGGCCCAGCACATGGACGGCGGGCCGGCGGGCGGCCCAGGCCGCGTGTACGCGCTGCTGCCCGCGACCGGGGCGGACGATGCGCCGGAGAGAACGCTCGAACGCGCCCGCGCGCTCGCCGAGCGGCTCGGGCGCCACGGGACCGTCGGCCTCTCGAGCTTCTACACCGACCCCGGCGAGCTGGCGCGCGCCGTCCAGGAAGCTGAGCTCGTACTCGACGTGCTGCGCCGCTCGGAAGGCGGCGGCGAAGGGCTCGGCGACATCGGGACGGGGACCTACCGGCTGCTGTTCCGCGTCCTCGCCTCGCACCCCGAGGAGGTGCGCTCCTTCTACGAGGACACCGTCGCCCCGATCGTCCGTTACGACGACCAGTACCGCACTGATCTCGTCGCGACGCTCGAGGCCTACTTCGAGCAGAACTGCAACATGAACGCAACCGCGGCGGCGATCTTCGCCCACCGCCACACCATCGCTTACCGCCTCGAGCGCGTAAAAGAGCTGACCAGCCTCGACCCCACGCAGTCCGAGGATCGCGAGCGCTTGGGGCTGGGGTTGAAGGCCTACAGGATCATCAAGCCCTCACTGCCCCGCTAGTCGCGTCGGCGATCTCGCGGCTCTGGGAGCCACCCGCCTTCGTGGGGCGGTGCATTCGCACAGCACCCACTCGCCGTGTGGCCCCCAGCATCCACGATCCTCGCCTCCGGGTAGGGCTTCTACGGCTTGTGTCCCCGCTCGTCTCACGCGGGACGATGGCGCTCGGCTTTGCGCCGCGATCGTCGCGCGCGAGACCAGTGGGGGACCCAGACCCATCTGCCACCACCCGGAGGCGAAGATCGTGGAGGCTGGGGGCCGCAC
>JBKJTV010000235.1:0-2880 GCA_046589985.1 Candidatus Limnocylindria bacterium
AGCTCGAGCTGCGGGGCAGGGTCGGCGACGATCTCCGTCGTCCGGACGAGGCCGAGCATCATCTTGTCGTCCTGCGAGAGGAAGCGGTGGCCGAGCCAGCGGAAGACGTAGTCGACGATCGACTTTGCGAAGCCGATCTCCGGGTTCCCGGTCCAGCCACTCGGCTCGAAACGGGTGTGTCCGAACTTCTCGACGAGGTGCGTGAGCGGCACGCCGTACTGGAAGAGGAGCGACACGCTCGTCGCGAATGAATCCATCATTCCGGAGAGCGTCGAGCCCTCCTTCGCCATCGTGACGAAGATCTCGCCGGGTGTGCCGTCCTCGAAGAGCCCGACCGTGATGTAGCCCTCATGGCCCTCGACGGTGAACTTGTGGGTGAGCGACGCGCGGGTGGCGGCGAGCCGACGGCGTGGACGCGGGACCTCGACCACGCGCTCCGTTATCAGGGGCTCGTTCGGGGCCGGCGAAGCCGGGCCTGAACGCACGGAGTTCGACTTTTCGGTGCCGGTGGAGAGCGGCTGCACCTTCTTGCTGCCGTCGCGATAGACCGCGATGGCCTTCACACCGTGCTTCCAAGCCTGGACGTAAGCATCCATGACGTCCTCGACGGACGCCGTCTCTGGCAGGTTCACGGTCTTGCTGATCGCGCCGGAGATGAACGGCTGGACCGCACCCATCATCTGGATGTGACCCATGTGGCTGATCGAGCGGCTCCCGTTCTGAGGGACGAAGGCGCAGTCGAAGACCGTGAGGTGCTCGTCGCGGAGCGCCGGAGCACCCTCGATGGTCCCCTGCTGCCCGATGTAGGTCGTGATCGCGCCCGACTCTGATTCGGTGTAGCCGAGCTTCCGGAGCGCGGCGGGCACGGTGCCGTTGACGAGCTTCAGCATGCCGCCGCCGACCAGCTTCTTGTACTTCACCAGCGCGATGTCCGGCTCAACGCCCGTCGTGTCGCAATCCATCATGAAGCTGATCGTCCCCGTGGGAGCGAGCACCGAGGCCTGGGCGTTCCGATAGCCATGCTCGCGCCCCAGTGCGACGGCGTCGTCCCACGCCGCGCGCGCCGCTGCGAGGAGGTCTGCCGGGAGCAGTCCCTCGCGGATCCGGTACGACGCGAGCCGGTGCATCTCCATGACGCGGTCGTGCGCCTGGCGGTTCAGCGCGTAGTCGTCGTACGGACCGACGACTTCGGCGATGCGCGCCGACTGCGCGTAGGCCTCACCGGTCATGATCGCCGTGACCCCGGCGGCGTACTCGCGGCCCGCCTCGGAGTCATAGGCGATGCCGCGGGACATCAGGAGCGCCCCGAGATTCGCGTAGCCCAGACCGAGCTGGCGCATCGCCTTCGCATTGCGCGTGATCTTCGGCGTCGGATAGTCCGTGAAGCCGACGAGGATGTCCTGGGCGGTGAAGAGAACATCGACGGCGCGTGCGAAGCGCGCTGCGTCGAGCTCGCCGTCCTCGCCCACGAAGCGCAGGAGATTGAGGCTCGCGAGGTTGCAGGCGGAATCATCGACGTGCATGTACTCGGAGCACGGGTTCGAGCCGTTGATCCGGCCCGAGACCGGGCAGGTGTGCCAGTCGTTGATGGTCGTGTCGAATTGCATGCCGGGGTCGCCGCACGCCCACGTCGCTTCCGCGATCTCGCGGAGGAGAGCGCGCGCCTTCACGGTGTCAATGACGCGCGACGGCTCGCTCACCGCGTGGAGCGCCCAGTCCTCGTCCGCGAGCGCGGCGCGCATGAAGTCATCGGTGGCCCGGACGGAGTTGTTCGCGTTCTGGAACTGGATCGACTGCCAGGCCTCGCCGTTGAGGCCCATGTCGTAGCCCTGCTCGCCGAGTGCCCAGGCCTTCTTCTCTTCCTTCGCCTTGCACCAGATGAACTCGCGCACGTCCGGGTGGTCGGAGTTCAGAACGACCATCTTCGCCGCGCGCCGCGTGGTGCCGCCGGACTTGATCGAGCCGGCGACGGAGTCGGCACCGCGCATGAATGACACCGGGCCGGAGGCGAGACCGCCGCCGGAAAGGTGCTCCTTGCTCGACCGGATCGTCGAGACGTTGATGCCGGAGCCAGAACCACCCTTGAAGATCACGCCCTCGGTCTTGAACCAGTCGAGGATCGAATCCATCGAGTCGTCGACCGAGAGGATGAAGCACGCACTCGCCTGCTGCCGCACGCCCGGGACGCCGATGTTGAACCACACCGGAGAGTTGAACGAGGCGTACTGGCCGACCATGAGCGCCCGGAGCTCGTCCGCGAACAGGTCGGCGTCGGCGACGCTCGCGAAGTAGCCGCCCTCGACGCCCCAGCGAGCGATCGTGTCGACGACGCGGTCGACCATCTGGCGGACGCTCGTCTCACGCGCGGGTGTGCCGAGCTTGCCGCGGAAGTACTTCGATGCGACGACGTTCGTCGCGGTCATCGACCAGAACTTCGGGACCTCGACGCCCTTCTGCTCGAACACGTTCTCGTGCTCGCCCGGGATCACCGCGTCGCGCCGCTCCCACTCGACCTCGTCGTAGGGGTTGACGCCGTCGCGGGTGAACGTCCGGGGAAAGCGGATGCCGCCGTGCTCGGGCTGGCGGGCAGACTGACGCTCGAGGTCGGCAATGGCCATCTCGGTCTCCCTTTTAGAAGCTGCGGAGCGGAGTGACGGCCGGGCGACGGTCGGAGCGCTGCAGCAGGAGGAGGAGCCTCAGGAAAGCGCTCGTTCGCGAGGCGCGCTGCTGCTCCGTCATGTGCCCTCTCCTCATGCGTACTGACCGCCCTGACCACTAGATGCGGGACCGACAGCCTCTGCTGACCCTACATCTTGTGGCGCAGGGGGTGGATTACGGCACAGCCGGATAGGGCTGTCAAGGGGTGCGCGGACGCAATTT
>JBKJTV010000315.1:0-3760 GCA_046589985.1 Candidatus Limnocylindria bacterium
TGGGCCGATCATCTGCTGCACCAGGTAGCCCTCGAGCTGGTGCCCGGCGCGCGCGACGTCGGCCGCAAGCTCGCGCGCGGCGGCCTCCGTTGCGTCGGATCCCCGAAGGCCCAGCCGGACGGCCTTCGCTTCCGTCTTGTGCACAAGGCCGGGCGCGATCGCCTTGAGCGCGATCTCACCGCCGAGCTCCCCCGCTGCCAGCCCCGCGGCCTCGGGCGTGGGGGCGATCCGGTATGGCGCAACGGTCAGTCCGTAGCACGAGAGCAGCTCGGCGACCGCGCGCGGCGCGAGCCAGCCACGGTCCTCGCGGAGCGCGGATGCCACGAGCGCCGATGCGTCGGCGGCGCGGATGTCCGCGAATGTGGGTACGGTGCCCTCGGGCAGCGCGCGCCACTGCGCGTGCGCGGCGGCGTGGGCCAGCGCGCGTGCGGCGTCCTCCGGGTATGGATAAACGGGTACGCGAGCTTCGGCCAGGACCGCCTGGGCCCGGTCCTCGGACATGAGGACAGCGATGAGAGGGACACGCCGCGGTAGCTCGCGCGCCGCGGCCGCGATCGCCGCAGCGACATCCGCAAGCTGCGTGACGAGCGGCGGGATGAAGATCGCAACGAGCGCATCGACCGAGTCGCTCGCGGCGAGCGTCGCGATCGCGCGGCCGTACTGCTCGGGCGTGGCCGAGGCGATCATGTCGACCGGGTTCGCGACGGAGGCCTCGGCCGGGAGGAACGCCCGCAACGCGGCGCGAACGCTCTCGGGGAGCGGCGGCACGTCGAGGCCCCGCGCTTCGCATGCGTCGGCGCAGAGGATCGCGGGGCCACCGGCATTCGTCACGATCCCGACCCGGGAGCCCGCCGGCAGTGGCTGCGTTGCGAACAACGCGGCGGCGTCGAGAAGCTCGGCGAGCGTCTCGGTGCGGACGACGCCGGTCTGGCGGAACAGCGCATCGAGGGTCACGTCGGACGCGGCGACGAGCGCGCCGGTGTGGGAGGAGGTCGCCCGTACGCCCGCGACCGAGCGGCCGCTCTTCACGACCAGGATCGGTTTCAGCCGTCCGATCTCGCGCGAGAGGCGCGCGAACTTGCGCGGGTTACCGAATGATTCGAGGTACAGGAGGATGACATCGGTCGCGGGGTCGCTCGCCCAGTACTGGACCAGGTCGTTGCCCGACACGTCGGCCTTGTTGCCGACCGAGGCGAACGATGACAGGCCGATCCCGCGCCGCGCGACCTCATCGATGATCGCGAGGCCGAGGGCGCCGCTCTGCGACATGAAGCCGACGCGGCCGGCCGGTGGAAAGCTCGGCGCGAAGGTGGCGTTCATCCGTACCGCGCCGGCGGTATTCATGATCCCCATGCAGTTCGGCCCCACCAGCCGCATCCCGGCGTCGCGGCAGATCGAGAGGAGCTCGCCCTGCAGCCGGGCGCCAGCGGCCCCGGTCTCCGCGAAGCCAGCCGAGATGACGACCAGCGCGTGGACGCCCTTCGCGGCGCAGTCACGCGCAGCGTCGAGCACGCTCGCAGCGGGGACGACGATGATCGCGAGGTCGACCGGGCCGGGCACGTCGCGGATCGACTGGTATGCCGCGACCGACTGGACCACCTGCGCACTCGGGTTCACCGGGTACACGGGACCCGTGAACCCCGTGTCGAGGAGGTTGTGGAACACCGCACCGCCGATCGTGCCCCGTGAACGGGACGCACCGACGACGGCGATGGAGCGCGGCGCAATGAGCGCGCCGACGCTCGCCGCGGCGCCGACACGCTCCCTTCGGTCGAAGCGATCGCGCGCTGCCGCCGACAGCGAGGTCGGGAACTCGAACACCACGTGCTCGTCAGCCCGCGAGCTGCGGAGCGGGAATCCGCTCTCGCGCAGGACGTCGACCATCTGGCGGTTCTCGGGCAGCACGTAGGCAACGAAGAGGCCGATCCCGACGGACTCGGCATGCTCGGCAAGATGCGCGAGCAGCAGCGTCCCGAGGCCCTTGCCCTGCCAGTCATCGGCGACGACCCAGGCGATCTCCGCAGGCCCCTCGGGCTTCGCGTAGTACGCGGCGTGCGCGACGATGCCCCGGTCGAGGCCCGCGGTCACGACGAGCGCGTATGTCCGCTCGTAGTCGACGTCGACCGCGCGCCCGGCCTCGGTCCCTAGATCCGTCGCGAGCGAGAAGAACCGGTTCAAGCGCGATCCGGAGCCGAGCGATCGGAGCAGCACCAGGACCGCCGGCTCGTCCTCCGGCCGCACCGGTCGGACCCGGACGACGCCACCGTCGCGCAGGACGACGTCGGCTTCGCGATACGCCGGGTATCGGGGGATCGGAGCCGTGGCAGCCATCCAGACGACCGTAGAGGTCCGCACAGTCGGTCACTAGTGCCGGATGGCCTACGCCGCGATGACGGAACGGTCATGACCGCTGAGACCACTCTAGAGTCGCAAGCGATGATCCGACTCGGAGCGCTCGGCCTGGTGGCCGTGCTCGCGATCTCCTGCTCGAGCCCTGCGGCTGTGACGCCGGCCCCGACCACCTCGCCCGTCGTCACGGCCCTGGCCACTCCCGCGCCGACGGTCGCCGCGACCACGAGTCCGCTGCCATCCGCTTCGCAGCAGGCCTCGGCGACCGCGGTCAGGTTCGTCGACGCGACGCGCGGCTGGGTCGGCACCGCGGGCGGGATCTTCGCCACGAGCAACGGCGGCGCGAACTGGGAGCATCAGCTCAGCGCCCAGCAGATCACGTCGATCCGTGCGTTCGACGCGACGCACGCCTGGGCGCTGGCGCACGACGGCACCTTGTATCGCACCGTGGACGGCGCGCGCTGGAGCGCGGTCGCGCCGACGACGCCTCCGATCAACGAGGTCTTCTTCGCGAGCGCGCTCACAGGTTGGGCGATCGCGGCGCCGCCCCGCTTCGGGGGCGCGCCGGGGACACCGCCACCGCAGGTACCGCCCGTGCTGCTTCGGACCGATGACGGCGGCGTCATCTGGCGACCGGTCGGCACCAGGTCCGTGTCGTCGGTCTGCTTCGCGAACGACCGCGACGGGTACGGAGCGAGCGGCGGTTTGGTCCTCCGCACCGCGGATGGCGGACTGACCTGGTCGACGGCCTTCGACATCGGCCGTGCGGACATTGGCCCCTGGCATCCGCTGCTCGTGTGCGGCGACGGCGTGCGGGCGGCGCGCGTCCAGTTCACCGGATCAAGTGCCGCGTTGGGCCACGCCCCGTACGTCACCTACCGCACGACCGACACCGGCGCGTCGTGGCAGCTCGAGTTCGTGGAGGGCTACACCCTCGGCTCGAGGTTCCCACCGAACACGCCGCAGCTCGGCTCGTATCCCTCGCTGCTCGGATCCCTCGGTTCGGGACGGACCTGGTTCGTGACGTGCTCACCGCCGGTCGAGGTGCAGACCTACGTGGTGCTGGATGCCGACGGAGCGACCTTGGCAAAGGGGGACGTGCAGACGAGAGGGTGCGCGTCGGATGCGCAGGTCATCGACCTGCGTCACGTGATCGCGGTGAGTCTCAAGTCGGTCATCGGGACCGCTGACGGCGGAGCGACGTGGCGAACGGTGTACTCAGGCCCGACGCGCTAGCCGCGCGAGACCGGTCACCCATGGTCTGATGCCGGTATCGTCCGCGCGTGCGGCTGATCCTCGCTTTCGTCCTCGTTCTCTCGCTCGCGGCGCCGATCTTCGCGCGAGCGCAGAGCACAACGACGGTCGAAGTGCGCGATGACACCTTCTCGCCGACGGTCGTCCGCATCGATCC
>JBKJTV010000322.1:0-2832 GCA_046589985.1 Candidatus Limnocylindria bacterium
CGGTCCGCTTCCAGCTGACCAGCTAGCACTGCGGCCCGTCGAGGAAGGGCCGAGTGTGACGTGGCGAGGAGTGCAGGGGCGTACCCTGAGCGGAAGACGGGACTCGAACCCGCGACCCTCACCTTGGCAAGGTGATGCTCTACCAACTGAGCCACTTCCGCGTGGGTGTCGGACCAAGGATATCAGGCGGTGCGGTCCTCGCCGGTCGAGCGTGGTCCCAGTGCGCGGTCGCGGGCACAATGCCCCGCGTGCCCGATGAGCGTCGCGTCGTCACCCTGCTATTCGCGGACATGGCGGGCTCGACCGCGTTCGGAGAGGCGAACGATCCCGAAGACGTCCGCGCCGTGCTCGGGCGCTACTACGAGCTCGCGAAGAGCGTCATCGAGTCCCACGGCGGGACGGTCGAAAAGTTCATCGGCGACGCCGTCATGGCCATCTTCGGCATGCCGCAGGCGCATGGCGACGACGCGGAGCGCGCCCTCGCCGCTGCGCTCGCGGTCCGCGAGGCTGTCGCGGCCGATCCGCAGACCACCGTGCTCACCCTTCGCTTCGGCGTGAACACCGGCGAGGTCGTCGGGAGCCGCGACGGGAGTGCGAGCGATTTCCTCGTCACGGGCGATGCCGTCAATGTCGCCGCACGGCTGCAGCAGCACGCGCAACCCGGCGAGATCCTCGTCGGCGAGCGGACGCGAGCCGCGGCCGCCGCCGCGTTCCAGTTCGGCACCGAGGTCAGGCTCGAGGTGAAGGGCAAGTCGGGCGCGCTGCGCGCCGTCTCGCTCGTCGGGCGCTCGCAAGCCTCTACGCTCGGGCTGAGGCGCGCGACGGCCGCGTTCATCGGCCGGGATGCGGATCTCGCGCAGCTCGAGCTGCTCGCGAGCCGCGCGTTCAAGGAAGATCGCCCGCAGCTCGTGTCGGTCACGGCTCCTGCCGGCACCGGCAAGTCGCGGCTCATCGAGGAGTTCCTGCTGCGCCTGCCCGGTATCGCCGACCGCGCGGCCGTCGCGATCGCGCAGTGCCTGCCCTATGGCTCGGCGGTCACGTACCTGCCGCTGCGCGGCCTCGTGACGGGGCTCCTCGGGACGAGCGAACCCGAGGTGCTCTTCGAGCGGATCAAGGACACCCTGCGCGAGACCGGCCACGAGAACGATGATGCCGCGCGGATCGCGACGCTCGTCGCTGCGACCCTCGGCCGGAGCACCGAGGTCGAGGAGCGCGAGCAAGATGAGTTCTTTGGCGCCTGGCGGGTGTTCATCGAGGCGATCGCGGCGAAGCGGCGCCTCGTCCTCGTGTTCGAGGACCTGCACTGGGCGAGCAACAGCCTGCTGGACCTCGTGGACCACGTGACGCTTCCCCGCACGCGTGCGCCCCTACTGATGATCGCGCTCGGACGGCCGGAGCTCCTTGATCGCCGGCCGAAGTGGGGGGCAGCCCGGCGGAACTTCAGCGCGCTCGGCCTTGAGCCGCTCTCGGGCGAGGAGACGACCACCCTGGTGCGCTCGCTGCTGCCCGACGCGCCAGAGGCGCTGCGCGACCGCATCGTCGAGCGCTCCGGCGGGAACGCGTTCTTCGCGGGTGAGCTCGCGAGGGCCTACGCGGAGGCGCGGGCCTCCGGTGCGAGCGAGGGGGAGATCCAACTGCCCGACACCGTCCACGCCACCGTCCTCGCGCGCCTCGACACACTTCCCGCGCTCGCGCGGCGCGTGCTCCAGCAGGGAGCCATCGGCGGGCGGACCTTCCGGGCGGATGTCGTGGCGGTGCTCCTGCCGGAGATCGAGCGGCCGCAGCTCGACGACTCCCTTGATGAGCTCGCGGACCGTCAGCTCATTGAGGCTCAGGCGCCGCGCGCCTATACGTTCGCGCACATCGTGATCCGCGAGGTCGCGTACGCGACGCTTCCGCGCGCCGAGCGTGTCCGCGGTCACCTCCGCCTTGCGGAGTGGCTGGATCGCGAGGACGTGCGCGAGGCAAATGCGGAGCTCGTCGCCTACCACTACCGGCAAGCGATCGCTGCCGCGCCGGCCGGCCGGCTGCCAGAAGGGGTCGATGTCGGGCGCGCGGTGGCCGCCTTCGCGCGCGGAGCGACGGCGGCGAAGGCGCTCGGGGCGCGTGCCGAGGCAGTCGAGCTGGTGCGTGACGCGATCCGTCTTGCGCCCGGTGCCGAGCAGCTGCGGCTGCACGAGCTGCTCGGTGACGTGTCGGAGTGGGGCGACGAGGCGACCGATGCGTACGCGGCCGCATTCGCGTCGTGGCTAGCGCTCGACGAGGAGCGCCGCGACGCGCTCCAGGGCGTCCGGCTCCTGCGGAAGCAGACGCTCGTCCACGTGCGATGGACAGGATCTCTGAGCCGTCCGATGGAGGATGCGGAGATCGGCGCACTCATCGCGCAGGCTCGTGGGCTTCTTGCACACACGCCGGACGACGAGGAGCAGTCACGGCTCGATGTCATCGAGGCATTCAGGGCGCGGCAGATCGCCCCGCCTGAAGCGCAGCAGCGCATCCTCATCGCAGCGGCCGAGCGCTCGCGCGATCACTTCGTGGGCCGTGGCGAGATGAACGCGATGAGTGAGGCACTTGACGCGCTTGGCTCCCTGTATCGATCGAGGGGCGAGTTCGATCAGGCGATCGCGTGCGCTCGGGCGCGCCTGCGGCAGTCGGCGCGCCTCGCGCTCCTGGAGCGCGCCGATGCCTGGAGCGTGATCGTGTGGGATCTCGTGTGGGCAGGCCGCTATCGCGAAGCCATCGGGGTGACCGATGAGGAGCGGAGCTCCTTCCGACCGGGTGAGCCGATCGAGGCGGCGACCCATGGCCACGCCTGGGGTGCGCTGGCCGCAC
>JBKJTV010000202.1:0-6091 GCA_046589985.1 Candidatus Limnocylindria bacterium
ACCTCGGAGGGGATCTCTGTGTTCACTTTGTCCGTCTGCACCTCGACGAGCAGGTCGTACTTCTTCACCTGCTCGCCTGGCTGCTTCAGCCACTTGCCGATCGTTCCCTCGGTGACGGATTCGCCGAGCTTGGGCATCTTCAGCTCAAAGGCCATTTCAATACCTCGCCAATTCCCGCATCTTCGTCGCGATCCGCTCCGGGTCCGGCATGAACCATTGTTCCTGAGGACGATTCATCGGCGTCGCTGGTATCTCCGGTCCACCGTACCGCATCACGGGCGCGTCGAGGGCGTCGAAGGCCTCCTCCGCGATGAGTGCCGCGATCTCCGCGCCCGCACCGAACATCCGGTTGTCCTCGTACACGATGAGGCACTTCCCGGTCTTGCGCGCCTCGACGAGGATCGTCTCGGCGTCGAGCGGCCGCAGGCTGCGGACGTCGACGACGTTCACGGAGATCCCCTCACCCTCGAGCGCCACGGCCGCAGCAAGGCACTGGTGGAGCATGAGCCCGTACGCATAGACGGTCAGGTCGGTCCCTGCACGCTTCACGTCCGCGGGCCCGAGCGGGATCGTGAAGTCGCCGTCCGGGACTTCCCCCTTCACGGCGCGGTAGGTCGCCTTGTGCTCGAGGAAGATCACGGGGTCGGGGTCGCGGAGCGCCGACCGGAGCATCCCGGTGATGTCGCGCGGCGTGCTCGGCACGACGACCTTGAGCCCGGGCACGTGCGCGTAGAACGCCTCGACCGACTGCGAGTGATAGAGCCCGCCGTGTATCCCGGCGCCCCAGGGCATGCGGATCACGAGCGGGACGCCGAAGGCGCCATTCGAGCGGTACCGGATGCGCGCGGCCTCGTCCACGATCTGCTCGAACGCCGGAGCGCTGAAGTCTGCGAACTGCATCTCGGCGACCGGGCGCAGTCCGCCGATCGCGGCGCCGATGGCGACGCCGACGATGGCCGCTTCAGCGAGCGGGGTATCGATGATGCGGCCCGGACCGAATTCGTCGAGGAAGCCCTCACTCACGCGGAAGACCCCACCGCGAGCACCGACGTCTTCGCCGAGGAGGATGTAGCGGTCGTCCTTCCTGAACTCCTCGAGGAGCGTGTCGTGGACGGCCTGGACGTTCGACTTCTCCATCAGTCCTCGTCCTGGCCGAGGCTGGGCCAGGCCTGGGGATCCCGCTCACGCATGAGCCCGTACACGGCCTCCACGACGTCCTCGCGGCTCGGCTTCGTGAAGTAGTCGGAGTCCTGGCCGACGCCGGTACGGTTCGGCTTCGCGGTGAGCGTTCGCGGCAGGACGTCGATGTGCTCGTAGGCACGCTGCACTTCGAGGATCTGCTGCAGGCAGTACGCGGAGGCTCCGCCCGGCACGTCCTCGTCGACCACGATGAGCGCGCCCGTCCGCTTCACCGACCCGACAATGGTGTGGCCGACATCGAACGGCAGGAGCGTCCGGACGTCGATGACCTCGACCGAGATGCCAAGCTCCTCGAGCGTCGTGCAGGCCTCGAGAGCGATGCGGCAGAGCGCGCCGTACGTGACGAGCGTGACGTCGCTCCCCTCGCGGATCACCTCGGGCACGCCGAGCGGGAGCGTGAACTCGCCGACGTTGTCGGGGAGCCGCTCCTTGAATCTGTACCCATTGAGGACTTCTATGACGAGCGCTGGATCGTCGCCGCGCAGGAACGTGTTGTAGAAGCCGGCGGCCTGGACCATGTTCCGCGGGACCGCGACGTGGATGCCGCGCAGCGCGTTCAGGATGACGCCCATCGGGGAGCCGGTGTGCCAGATGCCCTGCAGGCGGTGGCCCTTCGTGCGGATGACGACTGGCGCCTGCTGCGCTCCGGCGGTGCGGAAGCGGAGCGTCGCAAGGTCGTCCGATGCGATCTCGAGCGCATAGAGCAGGTAGTCGACGTACTGGATATCGACGATCGGCCGAAGACCGCGGAGCGCCGCGCCGATGCCCTGGCCCATGATCGTCGCCTCGCGGATGCCGGTGTCGGTGAGCCGGAGCGGCCCGTACTTCTTCTGCAGACCCTCGAAGACGAGGTTCACGTCGCCGAGCTTCCCGATGTCCTCGCCGATGACGTGGATCCGCGGGTCGCGTCCGAGGTTCGCGTCGAAGCACCGCAGGAGGACCACGCGCCCGTCCACGGTCTCCGACCCCTCGCTGAGCACGGGTGCTGTCGGCTCGATCCGCGCGGGTGAGTGCGCCGAGCTGCTCTGAAGGTGCGAGTTGAAGCGCTCGTCGTTCTCGGCGCGCCGCTCCGCAACGAACCTGGCGAGCTCGCGCTTCGCCTCACCGTCGTTGCCGCGGACGAGCAGGAGGGCGCGCCGGGCCGTCGCCACGACGAGCCGGCGGCTCTGCTCGCCGGCCTGGCGGACCTCCTCAAGGAGCGCGTCGATACCCGCGTCCGGCGCCTCATCGCGCGCGCGCTCGAGGAGCGCGACGAGCAGCGACTGCTCCTCGCGGAGCGGCGCCTGGTACTGCTCCCACGCCGACTGGCGGACCGCCTCGACGGCAGTGCGATCCTCAGACTCCCATTCGTCGAGCTCAGCGGAGGTCGCGAGCTCCTGCTCGATCATCCAGGTGCGCAGGCGGGCGATGGGGTCGCCCTCGGTCTCGAAGCGGAGGCGCTCTGGCGACTTGTAGCGCTCGTGGCTGCCGCTCGTGGAGTGTCCCTGCGGCTGCGTCATCTCGCTGATGTGGAAGAGCGCGGGCGCGTGCTCCTTCCGGACCTTCGGGATCGCGAGCGCATACAGATCGCAGAGCCCGAGGTAATCCCAGCCCTTCCCGACGTGGATGTCGACGCCTTTCAGGCCGTCGCCGGGGGCGAAGCCCGCGAGGAGCTTCGAGATCGAGCCCTTCGTCGTCTGGAGCTCGTTCGGGACAGAGATCCCGAAGCCGTCGTCCCAGATCGAGATCGCGAGCGGGACCTGCAGCACCCCTGCGGCGTTCAGCGTCTCCCAGAAGAGTCCCTCGCTCGTGCCGGCATTGCCGCTCGTCGCGAAGGTCACCTCGTTGCCGTCCTTCGAGAAGCCGTCAGCGACAGCCTGCAGTCCGGGGTCCTCGCGGAAGAGCTTCGAGGCGTAGGCAAGACCGAGGGCCCGCGGCATCTGCGCGGCGACGGGCGAGAGGTCCGAGGCGGTGTTCGCGAGGTCGACGATGCGCTGCCACTCGCCATCCGGCCCGATCGTCCGCGACGCGAAGTGGCTCACCATCTGGCGGCCGGCCGAGAATGGATCGTGCTGCGGATCCGTGTCGGCGTACAGCTGCGAGAAGAACTGCGGCAGCGTCGCCATGCCGGTCGCGAGCGCGAAGGTCTGGTCGCGGTAGTAGCCCGTCCGCCAGTCGCCGGGCCGGAAGGCCTTCGCCATCGCGAGCTGCGCGATCTCCTTCCCGTCACCGAAGATGCCGAACGGAGCCTTGCCGGTGAGGACCTCGCGCCGGCCGAGCACGCTCGCGACGCGGCTGCGGAAGGCGAGCCGGTAATCGGTGATGACTTCCGCGGCGGAGAGGCGGAGCTTCGCTCGGGCCGTCACGACACCGGCCGACGCCTGCGAGCTCGTTCTCACGATGTTGAAACTACGCCTTTGGCCGCCCCGAGGAACGGCAGGAGCGCCTGCATGAAGGCATCCGGCTGCTCGATCATCACCAGATGCCCGGCGTCGGGGACCCGGTGCAGGGGCGCGCGCGGGAACAGCTCCGCCGCCCCGTCCGCATGGGTGATCGGGAGCACGAGATCGTCCGTGCCCCAGATCACCTGCGCCGGGCCCGCGTAGCGCGAAGCGCGCGCGGCCCACTCCTCGCGGATGTCACGTCGTACGCCGCGCAGCGTCACCCCGGCCCGGAGGACGCGAAGCGTTTCAGGGATGCCGCGCTCGGAGTGACGATCGCACTCCTCCAGCAGCGAGCGCGGGATGCGGCCCGGATCGTGGAAGCAGCTCGCGAGGCCCGCGCGCGCCGCCTGCCGCGAGCGCCCGCTCAGCAGGCCGCCGATGAGCGGCACCGAGCCGAGCCGCAATGTCCAGGGAAGATCGAGCGTGAGGCCGCCAGGCGCGACGAGCGTGAGGCTGCGCACCCGCTCCGGCGCACTCACCGCGCCCATGTACGCGACCGCACCGCCGAGCGAGTGGCCGATGACGTGCGCGTCCCGAAGCCCCAACGCGTCGAGGACGGCGGGGATGATCCGCGCGTAGAGCGCGTCGGATCCCCGGAAGTAGCGCGCACGGTCCACGCGGTCGCTCTCGCCGAAGCCCGGAAGGTCTATCGCGATCGCGCGATAACCCGCGGCGGCGAGCGCAACCAGCGTCTCGCGCCAGTTCTCTGCCCAGCCGCCGACACCGTGGATGCAGAGCACGGGCTCGCCGTCCGGAGGCCCGGCCTCGATCGCGCGGACTGCGCGGCCGTCGACCACAAGCGTTCGCTCCACGGCGTCCATTCTGACGAGTGGCTCACGCCACTAAACTTCGGGCGTGCTCTTCTATTACCTCTGCGCCAAGGGCGAGCGGCTCCATCGCGAGGCGTATCCGCAGGGTGCGCAGACCAAGGATGCCGACGTCTTCAAGTGGGTGACGATGTACTCGGCCTCACCCGCGGTCTGCCAGCGCCAGCACGATGGCACGCACGCCTGGCGTCCGGACGAGGGCGGCGATGAGGAGCGCGTTGTCCGCGGCTACGCCGTCCTGCAGTGGGATAAGGCCGGCTTCGATCCCGGGACGCCGAAGCCGGGCGTTGCCGACCAGTTCGATTCGAAATGGGGCCCCTCGCGCATCATCGAGCGGATCGACGACCCCGTGACCGGAACGTATTTCCTCCTGCGGATCTTTCCGCATGGCCACCACGGGAAAGAGGGCGAGCTCGGCGCGAAGCGGACCGACGCGCCAGCGGAGCTCGCCGGAAAGCTCTAGCCGGCGCTCCCCTCGCGCTGATGCAGCCGGTGCTCAGTGTGGTGCGCATGCGCGTGCGCGTCCTCGGGTTGCCGCGGCGGATAGAAGAGCCCCGCGACGTAGAACTTCGTCGGCGACTGCGCGTACGCCGACACGAGCACGTGCACGTCGTATCTCTCGATGAGCGCGCTGCCCCAGGTCTCCCGGAAGCGCGTCGCCCACGTCGCACCGTGACGCTCGCGCGCGGCGCGTGACATCTCGTGCAGCTCCCAATCGAGCACCGCGAGCTCGTGCGGTCCGCTGCAGTCCTCGCTCGCACAGCGGAAGCGCGCGCGCAGTGGAAGCTGCAGGAGGTCCCACTCGGCGCCCGGGGTGATGAAGCCGGCGCTCACACCACCCGCGCGTGCGCTCGCGGTGAGCGACTCGAGCGATGCGTGCAGGTGCGGACGAACGAACGGCCAGCGCAGCCGCCAGCCGTCCTTCGGGTCGACGTACGCGGTCTGCAGGACCTCGCCCTCGACACCGAGCGAGCCCGCGCGCGGGTCATAGGTGGCGGGGACCGTCCGTGCGTTGATCCAGGCCCAGCGCTGGATCGGCGGGTCGGTGTCCGCAGCCTTCCACGGGAACGGCGAGAGCCGCAGCAGCTGGCCGCTCTCGCGGTCGACGCCGATGACCGAGGGGCGTTCGACCGGGAAGTCGTTCGCGGCGACCGACTTCGCGAGCACGAGGATGTCGCGCTCGGCCGCGGAGTCCTCGACGAGTGGCTTGGCCGTGTCGCTCATCGGCTCACAATACGAACGTGCTTCGCGATGGGCTTCGCCGAGAGTTCCCTGGAGCGTCCGAGTGGGCGGCGCACGCGCCGCGCCCGCGGGTCTCGCGAACGGACACGGTCTGGACCGTGCTGGCGGCCCTCGGCGCGAACGCCTTCGTCGCAGGCCTCGTCGGCGCGTTCGTGTTGCTCGTCATCGCGTCGCTCGACACACGCACGTGGCCCTTGCCCCCGGCGGTCGGCGCGGTGCGCTTCGCAGCCGTCGCCGCCGGCGCCGCGCTCGGCTGGCGACTCGGAAGATGGCGTGGCCTCGCGGGCTACGCCGGGGCACTCGTCGGGATGGAGCTGATCCGATACGCCGCGGGAGCGCCGGGACGAGCGCTCTTCTGCGAGCGCGCTGGAGATCCGTGCCCGCTCCCGAGCGCGTTCG
>JBKJTV010000269.1:0-3734 GCA_046589985.1 Candidatus Limnocylindria bacterium
GACGAGCCCGGCGAGGTGCGCCGCCGACCCGAGCGCGCGTCCGAGGTCGCGCGCGAGCGAGCGGATGTACGTCCCGCTCGAGCAGACGATCAGGCAGCGCAGGGTCGGTGGGTACCAGAGCGCGGGATCGAAGCGCTCGATGTGCACCTGACGCGACGCCAGGGCGAGTTGCTCCCCCGCCCGCGCCCGCGCGTACGCCGTGCGACCGCGCACCTTCACGGCTGAATAGTCGGGCGGCACCTGCGAGATCTCGCCGCGGAATGCGTCGAGTGCCTGCTCAAGGTCGTCCGGCGTGAGCGTCGGCACCGGCGCATGCCGGAGGACCTCGCCCTCGCGGTCGTCGGTCGATGTCTCCGAGCCAAAGAGGATGCTGGCGCCATAGACCTTTGGAGCGGTGTGCAGGCGCTCGACGAACTTCGTCGCGCTGCCGAAGAGGATGGGCAGGACCCCACTCGCGAGCGGGTCGAGCGTTCCACCGTGACCGGTCTTCGCGTGCCCGGCCTGCCTCCGGCAGACAGCGACGACGTCGTGAGAGGTCCATCCGACCGGCTTGTTGACGATGAGGATCCCGTCCACCGCCGGCCCGCCTAGACCGGTGCCGATCGAGCCTCTGCGAGCGCCGCGCGTGCTGCGACGAGCACGCGCTCGCGCACTTCGACGTGGTCGCCCGCGATCAACGCACCCGCCGCGCGAACGTGACCGCCGCCGCCGAACCCCGACATGAGCGCTGACGCGTCGACGCTGGGATATGACTGCGAGGTCCGGCACGAGATCTTCACACCGCCGGCGTGGCCGTTGAAGAGAAGCCCGACACGCATGCCCGCGCTCCGCGCGATCTGCTCCACGAGACCAGAGACGTCCTCGTCCCGAGCGGCGGCCGAGAGGACGTCGTGTTGGTCGGTCCAGGTCCACACCAAACGGCCCTCGTCCTCGCGGACGAGGCGCGAGAAGGCGAAGCCCCAGAGCTTCAGCGCCTCGAACCGCTTGTTGCGGAAGACGTTGTAGGTGATCGACTGGAGGTCGGCACCGTGATCGCGAAGCTGCGCGGCCCGCTGGAGCGCGCGGGAGTCGGTGCTCGGGAACTGGAACGAGCCGGTGTCGGTCATGATCGCGACCAGGGCCGCCGTCGCCATGGCCGGGGTCCACGTGGCACCGAGGCCGTCGATGACGCGACCCACGAGCTCACCGGTCGCCGCCGACGTCACGTCGACGAGGTTGGCCTGCCCAAAGCCTGCGTTCGTCGCGTGGTGATCGATGTTCGCTACGGGCACGCCGGCGGGAAGCGCGAACTTCGCTCGCCCGGCGTCACCGAAGTCGACGGTGCAGATGAGATCCACGTCCGCCGGGGGAGCCGTCGTGGTGTAGCGGTCGGCGTTCTCGAGGAACCGGATGCTCTCGGGAACGGGGTCGGCGCAGTGGTACGAGACGACCTTCCCGAGAGACGCGAGAGCGGCGCCGAGCGCCAGCCCCGAGCCGATGGTGTCCGGATCCGGGTCGCGATGCGAGACGATCGCGATGCGACCCGCACCCTGCAGTGCGGCAAGGACCTCTTTCACTCGCCCTTCGCCTCGCGCAGCAGCCTGGCGATGCGGGTGGCACGCTCGGCCGAGCGGTCCTGGACGAACTCGAGCGCGGGCACGAAGCGGAGATCGGTACGGGCGCCGAGCTCGCGACGCAGATGCGGCTTCGCGTCCTCCAGGGCCTGCATCGTGTCGGCGGACTGGTCGTCGTCGCCGAGCACGCTCACGTGGACGCGCGCGGTACGGAGGTCCGGAGATACCACGACCTGCGTCACCGTCGGGAACGTGATGCGTGGATCACGGAGCTCCTCGCTGATGAGCGTGCCGAGCTCGCGCTGGAGCAGTGCGTTCACGCGGTCGACCCTCTTGTATGCCACAGCCGCCGCCTCAGCGGTGTGTGCGCGAAGCGCTTGTTCGTCCTCGGGCGACAACAACGGTCCTGCCGGGTTCCGCCGAGGGCGTTGGGCTCACTACCGGGGTTTCGCTTCGACGACATAGCACTCGATCAGGTCGCCGACCTGCACGTCGTTCTGGCCGTCGAGCACGATGCCGCACTCGAAGCCGGCGTTCACCTCGCGCACGTCGTCCTTGACGCGGCGAAGGGTGGCAATGGTGCCGTCGTACTGGGCCGCCCCGCCGCGGAGCAGACGGGCCTTCGCGTTCCGGCGGATCGTACCGTCAACGACCATGCACCCGGCGATCGTCGTCTTATCCGCAGTGAAGATCGCGCGCACCTCGGCGTGGCCGATGGCTGCCTCGACCATCTCCGGCTCGAGCATGCCGGTGATCGCCTTCTGGACCTCGTCGAGCAGCTCGTAGATGACCTTGTACTGCCGGATGTCGATGCCCGACTGATCGGCGACGCGCTTTGCAGCGACGTCGATCTTGTTGTTGAAGGCGATGACGACCGCTCCAGACGCGACGGCGAGGTTCACGTCTGACTCGCTCACGTCACCGACGCCGTCGTGGATGACATTCAGGCCGACCTCGTCGGTCGGGATCTTCGCGAGCGCGCCCTTGATCGCCTCGAGGGAGCCCTGCACGTCCGCCTTCAGGACGAGCTTCAGCTCCTTCGTCTTGCCTTCCTTCACGTTCGCGAAGAGCTCGTCGAGCGTCGTCGCGCGCTCACCCGCTGCGGGTCCGCCGCGCTCGCGTGCGTTGCGGGCGACGAGCGCCTTCGATGCCTTCTCGTCAGCGACGGCGCGGAGGACCTCGCCGGCCTCGGGTACCTCGGGCAGGCCCTGGATCTCGACCGGGCGCGACGGCTCGGCGCGGCCGACCGGCTTCCCCTTGTCGTCCACCATCGCGCGGATACGGCCGCTGATCGTGCCGGCGACGACCAGATCGCCGCGCTTCAGCGTTCCGGTCTGCACGAGCACGGTCGCCACGGGTCCCTTGCCCTTGTCGAGATGCGCCTCGATGACGCGACCGATCGCCGGTCGGTCCGGATTCGCTTTGAGATCCGCGACGTCGGCGACGAGCAGCACGACCTCGATGAGGTCAGAGATGCCCTGCTTCGTTCGGGCGGATACGGGGACGAGTGGCGTGTCGCCGCCGTACTCCTCGATGGTGATGCCGTGCTCCGCGAGCTGCGACTTCGCGAGGTCGCCATCGGCCTTGTCGATCTTGTTCAGCGCCACGACGACCGGGACAGCTGCGGCCTTCAGATGGGCGATCGCTTCGATCGTCTGCGGCTGGACGCCATCGTCGGCTGCGACCACGAGGATCGCGACGTCCGTCACCTGCGCGCCGCGGGCGCGCATCGCCGTGAACGCTTCGTGACCCGGCGTGTCGAGGAAGGTGACCTTCCGGCCGTTGTGCTCGATCTGGTAGGCACCGATGTGCTGCGTGATCCCACCAGCCTCGCGAGCCGTGACATTCGTCGAGCGGATCGCATCGAGCAGGCTGGTCTTGCCGTGGTCGACGTGTCCGATGACCGTGACGACCGGGGGCCGCGGCTGGAGCTGCTCGTGGTCCTCGTCGGTCCAGAGGATCTCCTTGCCCGGGGTCGCCTCGTCCTCACCCTCGATGGGCTCGGGGGCGGCCACCTGCACGGCGAGGACCTCATAGCCCATCTCGTTGGCGACGAGGGACGCTGTCTCGAAATCGACCGCCTGGTTGATGGTCGCCATCACACCCATGTTCACGAGGCTGCGAATGACATCCACGACGTTCGACTCGAGGAGCTTCGCGAGCTCGCCGACCTGGATCGTG